>JABMPV010000104.1 GCA_013202595.1 bacterium | reverse complement strand
GGTCCGTATCGCTCGTATGCCGCGTCGTAGCCGGTGCTGTAGAAGGCGACCGTGTCGGCGTGTCGGAAGCAGTAGATGACGGCGGCTGCCGTGCCGCCGATGTCGAGTCTGTGGAGTCGCAGGCGCCCTGCATCGTGGAGACGGAGGGCGGCCGCGAGGTGGAACTCGCGCATCGCCGGCCCGGCGAACGATCCGCGGTCGCCCCGGGCGGTGCGGATCGCCTGATGGAGCCGTCCGAGTCCATCCATCGTCGGGGCGACCTCGGCGCGGTCGGTCACCATGCGTTCGATCACGGGTGCGGCCATCTCCCGGTCCATCTTCCTGGCGTAGCGCCGCAGGTTCTGGCGAAGGTTCTTGCCGAGAGATGCCTCGTAGGTCTCCCAGTCGGCAGGCAGATCGAGCGTGGGAGCCGACGTCGGCTCGGCGAGCGAGCGGTCATCGGACCTGCGCAGGGCGAGCGCCTGGATGAGTGAGACGTCCCGGGCCCCGTCGAGATCGATCAGGTCGGGCTTGGCGGCGGCGAGTACGGCGCGCCACAACAGGGGAGCCGCCGTGTCCTCGTATCCGCGGCGGACCATCAGGTCGAGTCTGTCGGGTTTGGCCGGGCCCTGGCCCATGAACACCAGGGCCCTGTGCCGAATGATCGTCCTGCGAGACTCGATTGCCAGCGGGGCGATGCCGACGAGTTCACCCGAAGCCGGATCGATTGCAGTGGCCACCATGGGCTCGAACGCCCGGCCGAGGGTGTCCCACCAGGCCCTGAGCCAGGCCTGGGTGAGGAACGGCGTCGGGGCGATCGAATCGGCCAGGAGGGCGTCCCACTCCGGCCAGAGCGAATCCAGCAGATCGGGGTCCCGGATCACCGAGACATCGGGCAGCAGAGCGCTGGTCATGTCGGGCTGCCTGTGGGCTCGTCTCGCCTGGCGGCCTTCTCCCATGTGACGGTTTGTGTGCCCTTCAGGTATCCGACCAGGCCGCGCAGTGCGGCCAGATTGGAGTCGACCAGGAATCTGGGCACATAGGCGAGCTTGCCGATCGGGCCTTCGAGCCTGGAGCCGACTGCGGCGAGAAGGTAGAAGGCGGCCTGGAGGGCGAAGAGCACGACATGCCACGGTGGCGACAGCGTGAACAGTCCGCCGGGACCGCTCCCATCACCGGGGAGGAAGAGGGCCAGCGTGCCGGTGACGGCCGCAGCCAGCATCGCAAACGGCACGAGCGGCCGCATGAGCTTGTGCGATGCGACCTGCCACAGGACCAGGGGGTGGCGCCACGGGAGTTCGGTGCGGGCTCGGAAGAGGACCTGCCACTGGCCGGCGACCATCCTCGATCTACGAGTCACCTCGTCGGCGGCCGTCGCCGAGACGGGCTCGGACGAGATCGCCGCCTCGTTGTAGACGATTCGCGAGCCGAGACGCATGACGTGGTGCGCCATCCAGGCGTCGTCGTTGATGATCCCGTGCGGTGGCTGGACGAACAGAGCGCGGCGCAGGGCGATGATCTCGCCGTTGACCCCTGTGGAAGATCCGACCCGGGTCTCCCAGCGGCGGATGAGCGACTCGTATCGCCAGTAGAGGCCCTCTGAATACCCGAGGCCATCGTCGCCGATGATCGTCTTGCGACCTGTGACGATGCCCACTCCCGGGTCGCTGAATGGAGCGGCCAGGTGGCGGAGGGCTGCGGCGTCGTAGTGGTTGTTGGCGTCGGAGAACACGACGACGTCGCCGGTGGCGTGCCCCATCGCCCTGGTGATGGCCGCCAATTTGCCGAGCCGCTCCGGTCGGTGGAGCACGACGACCCCTCTGGAGGCGTAGGTCGCGGCGATCTGCGCGGTGGAGTCGCTGCTCCCGTCGGCGGCCACGATCACCTGAAGGAGTTCGGCCGGGTAGTCGAGAGCCAGCGTCTCGTCGAGCTTGCGCCCGATCACGGCCTCCTCGTCGAAGGCTGCCACGATCACGGTCAGGGGCGGCGTGTGCTCCGGCCAGGAAGGCGCAGGCCGGAGTCTCTATACCGCAGCCATCATGAGTGGATAGCCGGCGTAGACGTACGCGATGAAGGCCACAGCGACCCAGAAGACCACGGCAATCATCGTTGCGACACCTCTCGTGAGACTGCAAGGATCTCGCCGGCGATCGGCTGCCACGAGTAGTGCTCGTGTGCGTAGGCGAGCGCCGCCATCCCCATCTCTGCTGCTTCGGCCGGATCGCTCAGCATCTTGATGAGGGCAGTGGCGAGGGCATCGGGATCTGAGACCGGTACGACGAACCCCGTGGAGCCGTCGACCACCGCTTCGGGCAGACCCCCGACGTCAGTCACGATGACCGGCCTTCCGGCGGCGTAGGAGGCCTGCAGTACCCCGCTCGCCGTCGCCGAGCGGTAGGGCAGCACTACGACGGTGGCGATACGGAGCAGGGGAGCGACTTCGCCGAGCGGCAGATACCTGGCGTCGATGACGACGTCGGGCCCGATTCCCAGGCGCCCGGCGGATGCCCGGTACGCATCGGGATCGACGCCGGATGCGTACCCGGCCACGACCAGCGACGCCTCCACCTGTGGCCTCGCCAGTGCGAATGCCTCGATGAGATCGTCTACGCCCTTGGACGGCCGCAGGCCGCCGAAGAACACGGCGACCGGCCGATCCGGAGGCAGGCCGTAGCGCGACCGCGAGTCTCCTCCGCCATCGGCGGCAGCCACCAGCATCGACTCGTCACCGTGGAGGATGGCGTGGAGGCGGCTCCTCTCCACGCCGGGGTACATCGCGGAGAAGGCTTCGAGATTGGCCTCTCCGTGGAGGAAGATCGCCGAGAACGGCGGATAGACGTGGCGGGCCAGCCGATCGTTCAGGCTCCTGAGGATCGGGAGGCGGGCCTCGCGGAACTGCCACTCATGGCAGACCTGGGTGAGCGTCAGGCCGGCACGCTGCATCCTGCGGAGGAACAGCGCTTGGAACGGGAACCTGATGGTGGCGAACTGGACGATGTCGGGGCGCTGCTCGATGAGGCGGCGGGTCAATCTGTTCCACTCGATGAAGAACCGGACGCCTCGCCATGCACGCCTGACCAGCTTCCCGATCGCGGCGAGGGCTCGGGCTGCGGCACCGGTGCCCGGAGTGCGGGTGGGCTCGATGTTGCGCCACAGCTTGAGCCGGGCATCGACCTCGAACGAATGCTCCAGAGTGCCGAGTTCGTAGTGCTGAGACGTCACGAGGGTGACGTCGGCTCCTTCGGCTGCGAGCGCCGAGCACATCTGATAGGCGTAGTGGATCATCCCGCCGGCCCCGTCGTTCTCGACCACGGTGATGCGCATCGCGTGATCGGTCATGACGTCTTCCCTTCTCTGGAACCTGCGGATTGGTCCGTGAGGTGTCGGTACAGGTCGGCCAGGTGCCCTGCCTGGCTGCGGACATCGAAGGACTCCAATGCGGACCGCCGCCCTGCCGCTCCCATGGCGGCGGCCAGATTCGGCTGAGACAGAAGGCGTTTGACGGCGTCTGCGAGCCGCTGCGGACTGTCTGGAGGGACGATCAATCCGGTCGTCCCGTCGTTGACCATCTCGGGGATTCCACCGACCGCGGTGGCGACCACGGGGAGGGCGCCGGCCATCGCCTCGGCGATCACTGTCGGAAGCGCCTCGGTGAGGCTGGGCAGGACGAAGACGTCGGCCGCTGCGGTGTATCGGGGCACATCGGAGCGAGTCCCGGCGAAGACGACGCGATCGGCCACACCGGATCCCGCTGCGAGTTCCCGGAGTGCTGCTTGGTGGGGTCCATCGCCAACCAGCAGGTAGTAGAGATCGGGATGTTCGGTCAGAATCCGGGGGAGAGCGCCGATCATGTGCTGGATGCCCTTTGGCTCGCGCTGCACGGCGACGGTGAGCACGATGGCTGCTTCCGCAGGTATCCCGTGGCGCTGCCTGATCTCGGATCGGGCGGAATCGTCGGGAACGATGAAGGGCTCCAGGTCGATGCCGTTGTGCACGGTGATGGTGCGATCGGGGACGAGGCCGTCGACGTCGAGATAGTGGCGTCTGGCCGACTCGGACACGGCGACGACCCTGGGCGCCATCCGCTTCAGCACTCGATACATGAGCCTGATCCTGTGGGCTTCCCTCGAGCCGGGTTCGGGCGTCTCGATGGTGTGCAGCGTGGCGACCGACGGAACACGCGTCAATCGGGCAGCGATGGTGCCCAGCACATTGGCGAATTCCAATTGGGTGTGCACGACATCGGGAGCGGCATCACGGATCGCCCGGAAGGTGCGGGGGAGCGCCGACGGCTGGCGAAGGCGGTGGACCCCCAGCATCGTGACCTCCACACCCCGGCGTTCGATTCGCTCGGCCACCGGGTTGCCCTCTCGTTCGTGCATGACGGCAACGGACGCAATGACACCGCAGTCGGCCAGGGGTTCGAGGTACATGTCGAGCAAGTGCTCGGCACCGCCGGGGCCGAGAGAGTCGATGAGATACAGGACCTTGATCGGCGTGTCGGGCGTCCGGGCCCGGGCGCTCCCGTGTGCTTGTGTCACGGGCATGACGCCCCTCCGGATCGCACGAGCCTGCCGAGGCCGAGCCAGCCGGCCATGCGCTCCACCGAGGGGCGGTCGAGTCGAACGATGACCAGGAAATAGGCGGCGGCACCTGCGGCGGCTGCGGCCATCAACTCGACGAGTGGTCCGGCGCCCGAGGTGAGCATGAGTGCGGCGGTGGCCGCACCGGCGAGCGCGGCGCCTGCGGTCCACGACGGGATCACCTGTGTGATCACTGTGCGGATGCGAACGCCGATGAAGTGGCGGGCGACGAGCAGCCGGATGGTGGTGTCGAGGACCGACACGGTTGCGTGGGCCCAGGCCACGGCGACGAGGCCGTGCGGTGCGGCGAGGATCAGGGCGGGGATGAGGACGATCAGATCGAGCCCGCCGAGTTTGGCCAGCACGTCGGGCCGTCCGATGGCCTTGTAGACGTCGCCTGCGTGATAGGCGACGGACGCGACGAGCAGGAAGACGGACATGACCCTGAGAACGGGCACGACGTCTTCCCACTGCGATCCGAACACGACCGCCACGATCTGATCAGCTGCGACGAGCATCCCTACGCACATCGGCACCACGAGCAGTTGGACGTAGCGAATGGTCGCGACGAAGGCTCTCTGGAGCGTGTCGAAGTCGTCCTGGATGGTCGAGAACACAGGGAACGCTGCCTGCGAGATGACCCGCCACGCAGACTGGACGAGGAGTTCCGGAAGGCGGTAGGCCAGGATGTAGATTCCGAGGGCGGTGTCGCCCAGCATGCGTCCGACGATGACGTAGTCGGCATTGACCCAGATCGCGTGCTGGATGTCGGTGGCCATCAGCGGAACCCCGAAACGGAGCAGCGGGCCGACCAGCGGTCGGTGCAGCCGATATCGGGGACGCCAGGCCACCACAGCCCATGAGAGCGCGACGGAGGCGATCACGCCGGCCATCTGGCCCCAGACCAGTGCCCATACGCCGAAGCCCGTGGCGGCGGCCGTGATGGACACAGCGCCCTTGATCAGCGATCGGCCTACGTCGGGGATCAATTTCCTACGGAAGTCGAGGTTCTTCCTGAGCAAGACGAGATGCACGGCCCCGAGGGACTCGAGCACGAAGGTGAATGAGAGGACCCGGAGCAGGGGGACGACGAGCGGTTCGTCGAAGAAGGCCGCGACTGCCGGAGCCACCAGGATCGTGATCAGAGTCAACAAGGCACCGGCGGCCAGATTGAGCAGATAGACGGTGTCGGCTGCGTCTTCGACATCGTCCTTGCGCTGGATCAGCGCCCCGCCGAGTCCGAGGTCTTTGAACACGGCCAGATAGGCGATGGCGATCGTGGCGAACCCGACGATCCCGAACTCCTCGGGGACGAGCAGTCGTGCGAGGATCGCCATCGTGACGAGCACGAGGGCCTTGCCCGCGGCAAACGATGCGTAGTTCCACATCACAGCCCGTGCAGTGGTGTCGCCCAAACCACCGGGGGGCGCGCCGGGTTGGTCGGCGATCTGAGGAGGAGCGTTCGTGTTCATGCCGGGACCGCTGCCTCCATCGGCATCACGTCACGGTCGGGGACCTCGGCTCTGGCGACCGCTGGGAGCGCCAGGCAGATCCCGATGATCATCCAGAAGGGGCGCGCAAATGCCATGTGGAGGAAGACCGACGTGATCAGGTACCCGGCGAGCGAGGCGGTGAGGGCGAGGCAGATCCCTGCCAGATCGTCCCTTCCCCCGGCGAGCAGCCTGCGTCTGGCAGCGAGCACCGAGCGCCCGGCTACCAGGATGATCGCGGCGAAGGCAAACATGCCGGGGATACCGGTCTCTGCGGCGACCTCGAGGTACAGGCTGTGAGCCTCCCTGGCCTCCGATCGCTGTTCGATGCCGATCTGGCGGGCGTACTCGACGTAGTTGGACGCGTAGTTCCCGAACCCGACCCCGGTGAACGGGTGGTCCTCGAACATGCTGATCCCCGCCTTCATCTCCGCGGTGCGGCCACGGATGGAGGCATCGGTGCCCGCTTCGACGGTGCCGACCTGGCCGAGCGTGGTTATCCGCTCCACGTAACCCGGCGGAAGGATGGGAAGGACCAGGATTCCGGCGATCGCGACGGTGACGACGGTGCGCATCTTGGGAGGTTTGGCGATCAGCAGGATCGCCCCGACGACGGCGAGGCCCAGAACGGCGCCGCGTGAGAAGGTGAACACGATCGCCGAGGAGATCACCAGCGCCGCCCCTCCGGCGATCGCTTTCAACGCCGGGCTGGTCTCGGAGCGGAATCGATCGATCGCCAGGGGCACCACCATGACCAGCCACTGGGCGAAGAAGTTGGGATCGCCGACGGGCCCCGAGATCCGGTAGTCATCGGTCGCGCCAACGATGTTCTCGACTGAGGCCTGGGCGAACCCGAGGAACGACGACCCGAACGAGCCCGTGAGGAACTGGAAGGTGGAGACGGCCCCGAGAGCACCGGCGCCGAGCACGAGGACCCAGACGACCTTTCTGAGTGCGTCCCCACTCTGGAGGAGGAGCCCGGCGATCACGGCGAAGATGGCATCGCGGGCCACGAGGTCGAGCTTGTCGAGACCGGCCTCGTGGTCGATGCCTACGAGGATCGTCGACGCGGCTACAAGGAGATAGGTCCCGATGAGGAGTGCCGCCGGAAGACCGCCCTGGGGCCGCTCACCCGTGGAGAGTCAGCGAGCCACGATGGACAGGACGATCAGGCCGAGGAGGGGCTGGACCGTCGATGGCGCTCCGTGGTAGTCGGTCGCGATGTCGGACAGGCGCAGGATGGCGAACCCGGCGAGGGCATACAGTCCCCACTCGACATTGCGGAGGATGGCCACAGCCATGGCCGCTCCTGCGAGCGCAGCCACGGTCAGCTTCGGGTCGACGCCGAGCATGATCGAGGCCCCGGCAAAGATGCCGGCTGCGATTGTGGCGACACCGGCCACCAGACCCACCCAGGGAGCCACCGTGCCCTGGAGGGCGCGGGCACTCATCCCGTCCTCGAGTACCGCGCGTCCCTATCGGTCGGCAAGGCCGTGATGGTGGCGGCGCCCGGGCCGCCGTAGTGCTCGATACGCGATTGCATCTTCCTCCGGCGCCCTTCGACCGGCATTCCTGCGAGCACCGCCACCCCGGCGCCGAGCAGGAACCCGAGAGCGGCCGCCAGGAGCGCGGTCTCTTCCAGGGCACGTCCCGAAGGCTCGGTTGGGAAGTCCGCGGGGTCGAGCAGCCCGACGTCATAGATCTGATAGAGCGTCTCGAAGGTCTCGGAGCCCCTGGCGCCGATGGTCTCGGACAGGGCGACGGCGATCTCGGGTACGGGGCCGGCGACGGTCAACTCGACCACGTTGGCCTCGGGCATGAGCAGCGCGCTGACGTCGTAGTCATCGGCGATCGAGGGGTCGAGGCCCAGGGAGATCGCGGCTTCGCGTTCGACTGCTTGACTCGCGAGCACCTCGATGTAGGTGGACACCACGGCCCGGCTCTTGGGGTCGTCCAGGGTGCGGATGCTCTCTGCTGCGTCGACGGTCACAGAGGATCCGGGTGAGACGATGTAGGTCGCCTTGGACTCGTAGATCGGCACCTCTGACGCACTGAGCACGACTGCGGCGCTGATCGCGGCGAGCGCACCCAGTACCGGCAGGTACCAGTAGCGCTTCAGCGATCGGGCGACGGATGTGCCGTCCACGTCGGGCCTCCTACATGGCCCCGCGTGCCATCAGCACGGCGGGGATGGTTCGGAACAGGATCTGGATGTCGAGCCACAGGCTGCGACGCTGGACGTAGGCGATGTCGAGGCGCGAGCGATCGTCGAACATCGCGACGCCGCGACCGTACAACTGCCACAAGCCGGTGACGCCAGGTTTGACGTCGAGTCGTTCGGTCTGCCAGAGGTCGTAGGTGTCGGGGGTGAACGATGTCGCCCTGGGGCCGACGAGGCTGAGGCGTCCGACGAGGACGTCCCACAGTTGGGGGATCTCGTCGAGACTCGTCTTGCGCAGCCACTTGCCCGGCTTCGTGATCCGCGGGTCGTTGCTGATCTTGAAGTCCGGCCACTCGAGTTCGTTGAGATGGCGGAGTTCCCACTTCATGGCGTCGGCGTCGGGGACCATCGATCGGAACTTGTGCATCGGGAACGGCTTGCCGCCCTTGCCCGCCCGCTCACGGGTGAATGTGACCTTCGCCGAGGGATCGTCGACCTTGATGACGAGGGCGATCACAGCGAACAGCGGCATCCATAGGGGCGCAGCGAGCAGCACCAGGGTGAGATCCATCGCCCGCTTTGCGAACGCGTAGGCACGTCCCTTGAAGATCCGGTGCTCGGGGCGCATCTCATCGATCCACTCGTGCCCCGACCAGAGCAGCGGTCGCAGTGCGGGAGCGGTCATTGGCCGGCCCTCATGTCACGGACCTCGGCGATCCTTGGCTTGGGGATGTCGACTTCTGCGACCCGGCGTTCGGCTTCGGCTACCAACTGCTCGAATGTGAAGGCGTGGTCCGGGAAGGACGCGGAGCCTGATTCGATCGAGATGCCGATACGGCGCGAAGCCTCACGGGCCCGCACCGCGACGAGTTCGGCGCCCTCCGACTCGGTCTCTGGGCTGAGGACGACGAAGTTGCCGGTACCCGGGTGCTCGAACAGCAGGTCGGTGCGGCGCAGTTCGTCGGCGAGTGCTCTCGCCAGCTTCGCCCTCACGTACTGGGTGCGAATCGCTCGCTGCACCTCCTCGCCGGCCCGATCGACGGCCACTCTGACCGAGTCGTGGTCGGGCTGTACGACGGTCACCGAGAGCGGCCGATCATGGCGCCTGCTGCGCGCCATCTCAGCGAGGATCTCGTTGGTGGCCAACTGGCTCTCGAGGTCGATGGCGGGACTCTCTCCGAACGCAACGACACCGAGTGTGTCGTCGATGTCCTGGATGGCAACGCCGACCCGGTGGCCGAGTAGGGAGGCCAGTGCCAGGAACGCCAACTCGACCACGGCGATGAACATGTCATCCCCGATGAGGTTGGGCCTACCCCTGAACGTGAAAGAGGCGACCAGGTAGACGGCTGTTGCCCCGACGAGCGGCGCAATGGGACGACTCCTTCTGAGACCCGGCAATGCAAGGGGGAGCAGGGCGAAGGACAGGGCGAGGACATAGACCCACGACGACATGGTGTCGCCCGAGCCGGTCAGCCCGAGCCGATCGATGACGATAGCACCGGTGAACAGCGCAAGGAGCGCCGCCAGCGGGCGTCGGATGTGTGTCATCTGTTCGATCTCCCTTTGTCCGGGAATGGTCCCCAGTCAGCCACTGTGGGTAGTCTATGACTACGTACAGTGGCAACATACCGGTACTCGTCGTGGTTTACAACCATGGATCACCTGGATCCGGGCAGTCCTCGGGTCTCATCCCTGGGTGTTCGGCCTGTTGCGGGGCAACCTTGATGGGAACGTCGGCCGGTACCATCTGCCGTCGTGAGCACAGTGATGACGGTCGGAGATGCCCTCGAGGCGATCGGCGCTGCCGCGCCACCGGAACGGGCGGCGCAGTGGGATGCCGTGGGATTGCAGATCGGTGATGCGTCGGCCGACGTCGCTTCCGCAGGGGTGTGCCACGAGGTCACTGAAGACGTGGCCGGCGCCGCCGTCGCTGCAGGACTCGACCTGCTGATCACCTACCACCCGCTGATCTTCCGTCCGCTTGATCGCGTCGTTGCCGGTTCGGGCGTCTCGGGTCGCACCTTTCGGCTGGCTGCCGCCGGTGTCTCGCTGATCTCAGTCCACACGGCATGGGATGTCGCGCCGGGTGGTGCAGCCGATGCGCTTGCCGCTGCGTTCGGGTTGTCGGACGTCGTTTCGTTCGGGCCGCTCTGGGGTGCCGACTCGGTGAAGGTCATCACCTACGTGCCGGCAAGCCATGTCGATGTCGTCTCGGACGCCCTCGGCGCTGCGGGCGCCGGTGTGATCGGCCGTTACTCCGGCTGCTCGTTCCGGACGTCGGGAGTGGGATCGTTCGTCGCCTCTGAGTCTGCAACGCCCCATATCGGGATGCCGGGCGAGGCGACGTCGGTGGACGAGATCCGGATCGAGATATCGGCACCGGCTGCCGCCCTGGCTTCGATTGCTGCGGCTCTCGTCGCAGCGCACCCGTATGAGGAGCCGGCCTGGGATGTCCTCCACCGGACGGGTGACGCAGGTTTCCTCGGTCGGACCGGATTGCTTGCCGATGGGCCCCTGACCCTGTCTGAGCTTGGGACTCTCGTGAAGAGCACCCTCGGAGCAGAGCCGCGTGTGGCCGGGCACGGCGAGAGCATCCACACACGCATCGCTGTGATGCCCGGATCCGGGGGAGAGTTCGTCGATCTCGCGGCCGCCACGGGCGCCGACGCCGTCATCACCGGCGACGTCAGTCATCATCGGGCACGGGCAGCGCTCGACGCCGGCGTGGCCGTCATCGATGCCGGTCATGTTCCGACCGAACGACCGGGTCTCGCCACCTTGTACGCTGCCGTCTGCGACATCGTGCCGGGGACAGTGGATCTCCGGCACATCGACCCCGACCCGTGGAGGCCGCCGGCGTGATGGAGTTCCGCAGCCTGGAGGACCTGCTCGATCTGCAGGCCGTCGACCTGGAGATCGACCGGTTGCTCTATCAGCGCCAGAATCTGCCCGCTCTCGAGCAGTACAAGATTGCAGCCGCCGAGGTGGCGCAGTTGGACGTCCTCATCACGGACGTGACGGGGCGCATCCGGGAGAACGACCTGGTGGTCGATCGTGCCGAAGGCGAACTGACCATCACAGAGATCAAACTCGAGCAGGAGGAGCGTCGCCTCTACGCCGGGGGATTGAGCGCCCGCGACGCCGAGCACCTCCGGGCCGAGGTGGACATGCTGCGCCGCAGGATCTCCCAGCGCGAGGACGAGATCCTCGCACTGATCGATGAACGGGAACTACAGGACGCAGAAGCAGCCGATCTCGACGGACGCCGCTCGGTCGCCTCGACCACTCAGGGCGGGCTCGAGAACGAGATCGCGACTGCATGGAAGGCCATCGACGGTGACATCGCCCGGGCGGAGGTCCGCAAGGCCGACATCATCCCCCTCATCCCCGCTGAGCTCCTCGAGACCTATGAGCAGCTGCGCCCCATCAAGGAAGGCGTCGCAATCGGCCGACTCGCCGACGACCAGTGCGGGGGATGTCACCTCCGCCTGACGGCGGCGGAACAATCTCAGGTGGCCAAGTCCGATCCGCCCCGGTGCCCCCATTGCCGCAGGCTCCTGGCGCCGTAGTGGCCGGACCCTTCGTCCTCTACTGCGATGGCGCCTCCCGGGGCAACCCCGGTCCGTCGTCGATCGGGCTGGTGCTGTACGACTCCGATGGGGAGACGGTGGCCGAGATGGGCGCGGCGATCGGTCACACCACCAACAACGTCGCCGAGTACCGGGCGCTGGCTGCAGGGTTGGAGATCGCCGCAAATCACGGTGTCGACGATCTGCTCGTGCGGCTCGACAGCCAGTTGCTGGTCAGGCAGGCGACCGGTGTCTACCGGGTCAAGTCGCCCCACCTCAAACCGCTGCATCGCGAGGTTCTGCGCTGGGCGGATCGCTTCGGGCGCATCGTGTTCGAGCATGTCCCGCGTGAGCGGAACAAGGTCGCCGACGCTTTGGCCAATGAGGCGCTCGACGACGCACTCGGCTGATGCTGTTCTGGCACCTTGGTACGACCTTCCTGGCCGTGCGGTACGTCTTCAGAGACCCGGCGATGGATCTGCGCTGGGTGGCCCTCGGTGCGATCCTTCCCGACCTCATCGACAAGCCGATCGGGTCGATGCTCTTCAACGACTTCTTCGGGACCCACCGGCTTGCGGCCCATGCTGTGATCTTTCCGGTCCTCGGGATGGCGGTGGTGATCTCGATCACACAGCGGGGGAGCGGGATGCGCAAGGGCCTGATCGGCCTGGTCATCGGGGTCCTATTCCACCTGGTGCTTGACGGTGCATGGTCGGACCCCGAGGCGTTCTGGTGGCCGCTGTTCGGCGTGACGTTCCCCGCGGTCCCCGATTCGGCGTTCTGGCCTCTCCTGCAGCGGATGGCCGGTGATCCCGTGGTGTGGATGGGTGAGGCCGCAGGGATCGCATATCTGCTCTTCGTGTGGCGCAGGCACCTATCGGGGCCGGGTGAGGTGGGGCAGGCGCTGCGCAGCGGGCGAGTCCCGATGACGCCCCGGCTCTAGTGCTCTGGCCAGGAACGTTGGCGATGTTTAGGGCGAGGCAGGGGCG
>JABMPV010000011.1 GCA_013202595.1 bacterium | reverse complement strand
CCGGTGTTCCGGCGGCCACCACGACCACCGTCGTGGCCACCGAACCCACCAATCCGTCCACCACACTTCCCCCAACGGAGTTTCCCGAGCCGATTGAAGGTTGGCAGCGTGCATACATCGATCATCAGGGCGTGTTTGGCGGAGCTGTGGTCGGCGATGCTATTGCGACCGAAGAGACGATCGTGGTGGTCGGGTGCAGTCCCTGGGAGGTCCGATCGGGTATTTGGTACTCGGAGGTCGCGGACGGCTATGAGACCTGGCACAGGGCCGAGGGGCCGTCGGACATCACCTGCCTCGATCAGATCGTGTCGACGCCGTGGGGACTGTTCAGCTACCAGACCGATGTCATCCGGTCGGTCGATGATGGGCGCACCTGGACCCAGGTCGGAGTCACCGAGTTCGGGTACGTCCAGCACCTGGCGTATGTGGATGGGAGACTCACCGCCATCACGTCGATGGGTTCACTGAATGAGACGACCGTCGCAACGCTCTACACCACGACCGACGGCGAGTCGTGGGAGACGGTCTCGGATGAACGCTCCTCGCTCTTCGACAGCGCGGAGGTGGCCGACATCGTCGCGGGTGGGCCGGTACTGGTTGCCGTAGGTGCGTCGCCCGGCGGACAGTTCGTCCCGACGGCCGCCGTGTGGGTGAGCGACGACGGTCTCGACTGGCGCCTGGTCACGCCTCAGGGAGTCGGGTTCGCGGATTCGTGGATGAGCGCTATCGCCACCCACGGTGACCTGTTCGTCGCTGTCGGAGCGGATTTCGATAGTTCGCTCATGGCGGCGTGGACATCATCCGACGGGATGACGTGGACCCGGTCGCCGGCTCCGGCGGCCGACATCGTCCCGGAGTTCGGCTACATGAACGCAACCGCACTCTCCAGTGTGGACGGCGTGTTGTACGCGGCCGGCGTGGACTTCGATGCAGGCCGTGAGTCGAGCGGAGGCCTCGTGGAGATCCCCGCTGGTTGGACGTCACCCGACGGTGTCGACTGGACGCGGGCCGACCGCAGCGAGGTGGCCGGTCGAGTCCCATTCTCGGTGGTCGGGAACGTCGGATTCTGGCCCCCGATCGGCTGGTCGAGCGACGGTCCCGAGGCAGTGGTCCGGGTGCTGTCGCAGGCCGGCTGAGCGGTCTCGTCGGCTCCGGCAGGACCCAGCGCCGGTAGCGTCCCTGTTCGTGAGCGCTCCTACCGGCCGCCGATTGCTGCCACTCGTGCTGGCCACCACCAGCATGGGTGTGCTCGCCTTCTCCATACTTGCTCCGGTCCTCCCCGATCTCGCCACGGAGTTGGGGGTCTCGCGAGGGAGGATCGGCATCGTGCAGGGCGCCGTTGCCGCCCCGGGGATCCTGCTGGCCTCGTACATCGGCTATCTGGCCGACAAGCACGGTACGAGGCGGGTCATCAGGGTGAGTTTGATCATCTTCGGCACGGCCGGTCTCGCATGTTTCCTGGTGCGCGATTTCTGGTGGCTGGTCGTCCTGCGGTTGGTGCAGGGTCTGGGGACGTCAGGGCTGCTCAGCCTGGGCGTCGTGGTGATCGGTGATCACTTCACTGGCCTGGAGCGCCGGTGGGCGATGGGCATCAATCTCGCCGCCCTCACCGCCACGACCACCCTCGCCCCCATCGCCGGAGGGTTCCTCGCCGAGGGGGGCGCCTTTCGGCCGTTCCTGATCTTCTTCCTCGCCTTTCCCGTGTTCATCTGGGCCAGGAAGTTCCCTGGTCGTGCCGACCTTCCCCCATCCGATCCCCCGATCCGCCACTTCACGGCGGCGATGAGTGATCTGAACCAGAGGGGCCGACTGTCCGACTTCCTCGGCATGCTCCCGATGTCGCTGCTGACACTCGCCGCCTACCTGGGGTTGGGCCTGACCGTCACTCCGCTGTTCCTCGAACGGGAGTTCTCCCTGTCGGTATCGCAGCGCGGACCGATCATGGCGATTGTCTCGGCCGCGAGCAGCACTGCTTCGGTCCTGTCGGGCAGGATCGGCAGGCGGTTCGCCCCGACCCAGGTGCTGACCACGGCGTTCCTGCTGATGATCGGCGGGTTCACCATCGTCGGCACTGCACCGAATCTGTGGGTTCTCGGCATGGGACTCGCCGTACTCGGCTCGGGCACCGGCTCGATCTTCCCGCTGCTCCAGGACTACTCGGCGTCGGCGGGTCCCGCCAAGTACCGGGGGATCCTCGTGGGCACCTGGGTCTCGGCCAACCGGGTCGGTCAAGCGAGCGGTCCGGTAATCGGGACGATGGCGGCGGACGGCTTCGGCGAGCGCCAGTCCTACGGCGGCGGTGTGGTGGTGATGGCCATCGTCGCCCTCGTCTGGATGCCGATGCGAAGGCTCGCCTCGGGAAGGACCGGAGGCCGGTTCTCGACGAGATCTGGTCAGAACCCTTGACCCGGGTTGTCATACACGATATACAGAATGTATGACAATGTTGAGTTTCCGGGTAGATGACGATCAGGCGTCGGATGTCCGGGCGTGGGCCGAGCAACTGGGAGTGGATCGCTCCGAATTGCTCCGGGATGCCCTGCGCCGGCACCTGGTCCTTCTGGCGGCCGAGACGGACATCGAGGCATGGAGGGCCATGCCGATGACGGCCGAGGAGGCGTCCCTGTGTGATGTCGCCGATTGGGGCGTTGCCGAAGACTGGTCGGATTGGTCTGATGCGGAGGGGTGAGATCTGGTTTGCCGCCACACCTGGCGGTGATCGCCCCGTTCTCGTCCTGACCCGGACGGTCAGAGGAGTCGTCTCCGAGCTGGAGCTGACTCCGGAGAAGGACGGTGTGCCCACCCCGTGCGTCGTCAACTTCGACAACCTCCACACCCTCCCGCGCGAGGTCCTCCGGCGCAGGATCTCAGCGCTCGGTGCCCAGCGGATGGCCGAGGCGTGCCTGGCCCTGCGCAGCTCAATGGGCTGCTGAGCTTCGGGCGGGATGCGCTATCGTCCCGGCCTCGCCGAACAGGACAGATGCACCGTGGCCTGGATGTGCCCCCACTTCCCCGAAGATATGACGCCGCCGGCTATCACGACCGATGGATGCTCGGCGTGCATCGATTTGGGACAGGAGTGGACGGAGCTCCGCTTCTGCCAGGACTGCGGTCTGGTCGGCTGCTGTGACGAGTCGCCGGGCAAGCACGCCACCGCCCATTTCCACGAGGCCGGTCACCCGCTCATCCGATCCTTCGAGCAAGGCGAGGGCTGGTGGTACTGCTACGTGCACGGCATCGCTGGGGATGTGGAAGGGGCGCCTCCGGCACCCTCGCGACCCTGAATCGACTCGCGGTCCGGTAGCGTGACCCATCTCCGGAGGGCGTCTGTGCCACCGGGTCACGATTCGAGGGGGAATCGATTGTCATCCACCTGTACTCACCTGCCCGAAGACCTCACGCCGCCCTCGATCACCGTCGATGGGTGTGAGCCCTGCCTGGCGATGGGCAAGCGCAACTGGGTCCACCTGCGGTTCTGCCAGGAATGTGGCCATGTCGGCTGCTGTGACAACTCTCCCGGTAAGCACGCCACGGCTCACTTCCGAGAGACGGATCACCCGCTCATGCGGTCGTTCGAGCCGGGTGAAGATTGGTGGTGGTGCTACGTCGACGACGCGGGCTTCCATGT
>JABMPV010000103.1 GCA_013202595.1 bacterium | reverse complement strand
GTCTGGGGCCCTGTCGGGGCCGAGGTATCGGGGGGCGTCCTTTGCCCAGAAGGTGTCGGGTGGGGACTGGGCGGGTTCCTCTACGTATCCCCAGCGTGCCGAAGGTGAGGGATGGTGATGGGTGACGACAAGCCGCAGTCCTCCGACGAGATGCTCAGGGAAGTCCGTGATTGGCTGACCGAGGGGCACGAGGGCGTTCGGCGAGCGGACACAGAGGAGGTCGGTGCACCTGTCTCGTGGCTGACCCCAATGCGGTGCGATACCCGTGGTTTCAGGAGTTTCGGCTGCAACTCAGATCGAAGAATGCTCCGGATCTGTCGTTCGCGTGGATCGAGCGGCGCACAAGGCGCAATCGACCGGGAGCGGCGATCTCCGACGGCGTCGTGCCCCTCACGGAGAGAAGGTCGAGACGATCCTCCGCTTCGAGTCCGATCAGTCGGACGTCAGACTGGTCGGCTGGTTACGCGAGGGGACACCGTGGGAGGGATCCGCGGAGGGCTGACTCGAGGGATCTTCACGCTGGCGGCACCTGGCCGGATTCGATCTGCATGTGCCGCCTTCCCTGTCTCAGAACGGGCAGTGGGCGATCGTCCCGATGTGATTTCGGGACGGAATCAAGGGTCTGGATTCTGTCGTACCCATGTGCGATAATCGAACGTATGTTCGGTATGACTGCAGACGAGTTCCTCGACCATTTGAGCGGGCGTGACCTGATGCGCCAGGTGAAGGACCTGGAGCGGCAGATCAGCGGTCTACGCGCCAGGCAGGTATGCCTCCTGCGAGAGATCCGCCGGCGGAATCTGTGGTCGGCGGGTTACACGGTGCCGGGTCTGGCATCCGAACTGGATATCTCGGCCGGCACTGCCCGTGCCCTCGTGGACACGGCCCATCGGATGCCCGAACTCCCCGACGAGATCACCGCCCTGGAAGATGGCTCGTGGAGTTTCGACCGGGCGACTGCGGTCGCTCGGCTGATCGCCGTTGGTGCCGACGACCAGACGGTGGCCGCCGCGTCGGAGACCGACATTGCCGGTGTCGACAGGATGCGAGCCAATGTGCGTCGGATCACCTGCCGTGACGAAGACCGCGCCCACCAGGACCGGACCGTCCGCTCCTGGCCGTCACTGGACGAATCGGTCGGGTTCATCCACGCCCAGTTGGGTGGATACGAGTGGACGGTCGTCAACCGTGCCCTCGACGACCGTGCCGATCGGTTCCCCAACGATGGCTCGACACGAGAGCAACGCCGCGCCGACGCGCTGGTGGCGATCGCCCAGGACTCCCTCGACGGAACCCGCCCCGAAGGCGCCACCGGGCCGATCGTCACCGTCACGATCGACGGGACTCGCGCCGCCGACACCAATGGCGAGGCAGGCGTATGGCTCATGGGCGGTCCCAGGATCGGTCCCGACACGCTCGACCGCATCCTCTGCGAAGGGTCTGTCGAACTGCTGCTCGCCACGTCACATGGTCGGCCGTTGGCGATCGGGCCGACCACGAGGGTGGTCCCACCCAAGGTCAGGCGATTCGTCCTCGCTCGCGACGGCGGCTGCACCATCGACGGGTGCACCAGCCGGTACCGCCTCGAAGTCCACCACATCATCCCCCGCTCCCAGGGCGGCACCAACGACGTGGAGAACCTCACCACCCTCTGCTGGTGGCACCACCATGTGGCTGTTCACCGACAGGGAGCCCAAATCGACCCCGGGAGTCCCCCCGGCCGCAGGCAGTTGGTCCACACCGCCACCCGGGCGCCGCCGTAGTGCGGCGGGCCGAGTCGGGTCGATGAAGCGGCAGGGTGCTGTGATTCGGATTGAGGAGGCTCGGTGGGGGTGAGCGCCGTCCTATCGGGCCACGGCGTCGAAGAGCCAGATGCCGAACCAGATCCCTCCGGCGGCCACTGCCACCTGGGCGATCAGCCAGCCCCAGACCCGCCTGGTCATGCGAGCAGCCTCCGTTTCGCCTTCTCGAATTCGGAGTCGCTGATCGCTCCCGATCGGTGGAGCGCATCGAGTCGCTCGAGTTCGTCGACGATGCCCTGGGTGGGCGCCGCTACCGGACTGCGTGAGTCGCGCAACTGGCGCATGCTCGCCGTCAGGGAGGCCATCTTCAGCGACGTGGGCTCGGCGACGTCACCGGCCCGCGCCTTGCTGACCATGACGCTCAACCACAGCCACAGTGGCACGGCTCCCATGAGCATGAAGAGGACCCCGGGGATGAGCCAACCCCACACGATGCCGTCGCCCTCGGGCGGGTTGAACGCATATTGCAGGAAGTTGAATCCCAGCGAGATGAACAGGGCGGGCCACAGCAATCCGGCGAGCGATGGGATCCTGGCCGAACTGGCCGTGAGGAAGTAGACGATTGCGGCGATCACGCCCAGCCAGATTCCCCCGATCATCAGGATCGGGATGCCATCGGGGCACGGACGGCTGATCTCGTAGGGTGTGGCGCCCGAGGCACACACGCCGCCGATGTCCATGACGGCGCGCATGGACAGGAACAGCACGGTGAGGCCGGCCGAGACGACGGCGAGCGAACCCAGAACCAGAGCGGCCCTGATGGGTGACACGCGCGCTGTGTCGATGGTCACGATCTCACCGTAGTGATCTCACTCACGGCAAGCCACGGGAACCGCACCCGTGTTGCCTACCGTCACAAAGGGGACACCATTCAGAAGGCAATCTCATGAAGCGAATCACCATGCTCTCGATTCTGACGCTCGTGCTCCTCGTCGCGGCGTGCGGTGACGACGAACCTGCCGACACGCTGCCGACCGGTGACGTGCCGGCCGTCTCTGATCCGCTGCCCACGGACGGCGGTGGCGATGCCGTCGGGACCGTGCTGGGCCCGATCGGTGCCACGATGTCGGTCGAGAAACTACTTGCGGCGGGAGATTCCTCCGATCCGCGCTCGGTCATCGGATACCTGTTCGTGTACCCGGACGGGTCGATGGTGCTGTCGGACTTCATCGCCGAGTCCTATCCGCCGCAGCCCGGCGGCCCGAGCGTGCCGGTCGAGGGCGTCAATCTTCAGACCGTGCCGCTCCAGGAGCCCTCCGGTGACTCCGAGTTGGCCCTGGTCCAGTGGACCGACGCGCCCATCGAATTGATCGGATTCCTTGACGGAGGAGTGTTCTCCGGATCGACCCCGGCGTCCATCTAGACGGGCACAGGTCCCGACGGCGGCGGGCGGCCCACGCGCTTGCGCCGCCGCCGGGCATCGGCGCCGAGACGCCGTCTCACAGCCAATGCCTTCTCGGTCTGGGCCGTCCTCCACGCATGGGTAGCCGAAGCCCGATCGGCCCGGTCGTCACCCCCAGGGAGCGGCCTGGTCGGCTCGGGAAGCGCGTCGAGGACCGGCTCGAGTGACTTGGTCACGGCCAGCCAGTCCAGCGGTGATCGGCAGGCGAAGGCGGGATTCGATCTGATCAGCCAGTCGGCCGCCTGGTGGTCGCCCATCCTGCGACGCAGGATGGGCAGGAGTGGTTCGAGTTCCCATCTGATGCCGTCGTCGTCGAACTGGATCGCCGGGTAGACCTCCTCGAATGCGATCGGGTGACCGATGCGCAACAGCCGCTGGTCGGCTACGACATCGGTCATGCTCACTCCGAGGTGGCGGGCGACGTGCATGCGGGTCCAACAATGGCCGACGAGAGTCCATCCCCCCGGCGGCGCATGGACGTGGGAGTTCGGGTCCACCTCGTGATGATCGCCCCCAAGCTCGACGCCACCAGGGGCCGAATGGTGGGTTTGGGCGTGACATCGGTCGTACCTTTCCTTCCGGTCGGTAGCCTCGTCGCGGTGATCGATCGTTCAGCTTCCGACCTCACCGCCGCGCTCGTACCTGGCGGGGAGTCCGACTGGCCGGAGCGGCTGCGTCCCGCCGAAACTCTCGATGCGGGATTGAACAGGATTGCGACGCACTACCTCGACGTGGCGATCGCGGGGATCACCGACCACGGTGACGATCCGGGTACGGGCATCCACACTGCACGCAAGGCTCTGAAGCGGGTCAGGGCGCTGTTGCGCCTCGTCAGAGATGAGATCGGACATCGGGCCTATCGCGCCGAGAACGTCGTGCTGCGAGATGCCGGGCGCTCGCTCGCCGCAGCTCGTGACGGTGCGGTGATCGTGATGACTCTCGATGCCGTGACAGACGGAATCTCTAACGACATCGCATTCCGGGAGTTCGCTGCCTCTCGCGGTCGGCTGGTCGACGACGGTGAGAAAAGCATGTCGCGGTTGGTCGGGGACTCTCGATTCCTCGCCGAGTTGACCCAGGGCCTCACGGGCTCCCGAGACAGGGTCGCTGGGCTTCTCGGGGAAGGTGATGGCCTCCACGGCGCGGGGGTGCGGGACGAGTTCGCTGCCATCGAGGCTGGGCTCGCCAGGACCTACCAGCGCGGTCGCGTGGGATTGCGGCGGGCGGACACAGAGCCGACCGATGCGGCCTTCCATGAGTGGCGAAAGCGAGTGAAGTACTTGCGGCATCAAATGGAGACACTGCATCGACTGTCGCCCGATGTGATCGGCGAAATGGCGGTTGCTCTCAACGATCTCGGCGAACTCCTCGGATCGGAGCACGACCTCACGGTGCTCCTCGAGGTTGCCCGGACCTCCGGCCACGGGCTCAGCGGCGAGCCCTACCAGCTACTGGAATCGGCGGTTCATGCTGCTCGTGACGACCTGCGGCGGGATGCCCTCGCAGTCGGCCGCCACCTGTACTCGGAGGATGGTGCTGCTTTCGTTGGCCGCATCGGTGGCCACTGGTCCGAGCATGCGGTGCGTTGACGGGCCCTCGCGGTACGCTGCCTGGACTGTGAGATCACCAAGAACCCTCTTCGTAGCGCTTGCCGTCATCCTCGCCGTTTCCGCCTGTGGCGACGACGACTCGGTGACAACCAGCACCGCCGGTGCCACGACCTCATCTTCATCCACCCGGCCGACCTCGGGTGATACCGGCCAGGAACTGGCTCCCGAACTCCAGGAGCTCGTCGAGGCCGCAGAACGGGTGCGCGGTTTGTCGTTCCTGGTCACGCCGACCATCACACAGCTCGCACCAGACGACTTCCAGGAGCGCGTGCGCGGCCTCATCGAAGACGAGATCGATCTCGAGGAACTTGCCATTGATCAAGCCCTGTTCGAATTGCTCGGCATCCTCGATCCCGGCACCGACCTGGGACAGGCCTTCAGCGACCTCTACGCCGAACAGGTCGGTGGCTTCTACGACGACGACGCCGGCGAGATGGTGGTCCCGACCGGGGAGGAGATCACGCCCCTCTTCAAGACGATCATCGTCCACGAGTTGATCCATGCGCTGCAGGATCAGCATTTCCGCTACTCAGACATCCACGACCGGCTCATCGAGGAAGAGCTCTCCGAGGAGTCCGCTGCGCTGCAAGCGCTCCTGGAGGGCGACGCCCAGTACTTCCAACTCGTGTACTTCGAGGAGATGACCACGGACGAGCAGGTTGCCGTCATCACGGAGTCGCTGGCGGTCGACACCACGATGCTCGATTCTCTGCCCGGCTGGCTCGGCGAGAGTCTGTACTTCCCCTACGACCAGGGGTACAACTTCGTCGAGCGGCTCGTGGTCGACGGCGGGATCGCCGGCGTGGATGCTGCCTACGAGCGCATTCCCACCACCACCGAGCAGATCATGCACCCCGGAAAGTACTCCTCGCTGGAGGGGGCCCTTCCCGTCTCGTTGCCCGACACCGCTGTGGATGGCTACGAGGTGGTCCGCGAGGATGTGTTCGGCGAGTGGTCGACGGATCTCGTGCTGCTCGATGGAGTGTCGGACGGCACTGCGGTTGTTGCCGCCGCCGGCTGGGGGGGAGATGCCTTTCGGCTGTTCTGGAATGGTGTCGACGTAGCGCTGGTCCTCGAATGGGTGGGTGAGACACCCCGGGACGCCGAGGAATTGGAGGCCGCCCTGGTCTCCTCCCTGCGCTCGAGCATGAACGTCGGCCAACCCCAGACCGACTCCGACGCGGGTACCTCGACGATGGTCGGAGGCGACTACGCGTTCGTGGATCGGGACCGCTCTACGGTGGTCCTGGTCATAGCCGGTGACCCGACGGTGGGGGCTTTGCTCGCTACTGCAGTCGCCGTCGGCTGAGAATTGGCCCCGGCCCGATTCGCCAGGTTTCGGCGGTCCCGGCACACCCGACTCCGGGTTGGCGAATGACCTTGGTCAGAATCTGCCACAATGACCGGAGATCGACCGCTCTCGAAGGGGATTCACCAACATGGACTTCGGCAAACTCTCGACCGGCATGAAGATCGCCCTCATCAGCGGTGTCGTGCTCATCATCAACCTGTTCCTCCCGTGGTACCGGGTCGACTTCGGCATCGGTTCGGTGAGCGCCAACGCGTTCGATGCCGGTTTCCTCGCCTGGTTCGGCTCCCTGCTGGCGATTGCCGGCGCGGTGCTCCTCCTTCTCAAGGTGCTGGGAACCACTGAGATCAATGCCGGACCGCTCAAGACCGAGCAACTGGCCTTCCTCCTGGCCGTGGCCGGAGTGATCCTCGTTCTGCTCCGCTTTCTCACCGAGACGAGCAGCGTGTTCCTCGGCCTCTTCCTCGGCATCGCCGCCTGTGCCGGTGTGGCGTACGGCGCCTTCACCGAGATGAAGGCCCACGGCATGGACCTCGACGACTTCAAGTCCATCGGCGGCTCAGGAGACTGACCCGCTCCGAAGACGAGCGAAAAAGAAGGGCCGCCCATGAGGGCGGCCCTTCCGCGTGTGCGGCGTCTGCCGCTTGTGGGCGTGGCTTGGTCTCTCCCGCCGGGGCGGGAGAGACTGCGTCCCGGCCTCAGGCCGGGCCGCAGAGAGGGTGGCGGTGCCGGCGGTGCCTGATATCTCCACGAGGCACGAGTGTGTCCAAGTGGCATTCAACAGACGGATGTCGGACGTCGGATACCGGATACCGGATACCGGACGTCGGATACCGGATACCCCTGGACCCGGGCAGCGCCGTGATCTACGTTATCCGGGCGCGCCAAAACCACCGGAGAGGGTCATGCAGGAGACGTCCGAAAACGCCGGGCCCTACTAGCCCCGGCCGGCGTTGGGCTTGCGGCCGTGGTTCGCCTTGCGGCGGCGGAGCAAGCGCTTGCGTCGTTTTGCGTTGGCCATGAGGAGGGCAGCGTACCAGGGCCGATCGGCGGGGAGAATTGTGGACCTCCGCGATCCCGTCGGGGGATGGCGGAGCGGGCCGGTCCTGGTCGCCGCCTCGTTCCGGGATCGGCGGCGCGGGTTGGCGCCGGCTCCGGACGGCGTGGGCCTGCTGGTCGCCACGCGGTCGGTGCACTCGCTGACGATGAGGGTGGCACTCGGGATCGCGCTGATCGACACCGCGGGGACCGTGCTCCATGTGATGCGACTCGACCCCGGGCGAGTGCTCCTGACCGGGTCTGCAGGCTGGATCCTCGAGACCATCCCGGGAGAGTCTCTCCCTGTACCGGGGAGGCGCCTCCTCGTGGTGCCTATGCTCGCCGGGTGCCTGGAAAGCTGATTCTCTGTGCCGGACCGATCGGCAATCTCGGGGATACGTCTCCCCGCCTGGGTGCCGCGCTCGCCGAGGCCGACGTGGTGTACGCCGAGGACACTCGCAGGGTCCGCATCCTGCTGGATCACCTGGGAGTGACGGCCACGGTGCGGTCGTACTTCGTGGGCAATGAGGAGGCGAGGAGTGAGGAAGTGCGCGCTCGCCTGGAGGCGGGAGAGACGATCGCCCTCGTCAGTGACGCAGGCACGCCGGCCATCGCCGATCCCGGCATGTCGGCCGTCAGGGCAGCTGAGGCCGCGGGTGCAGTGGTTACCGGAATCCCGGGGCCGAGCGCGGTAACACTCGCGGCTTCCGTTTCGGGATTGCCAACCGACCGCTTTGTCTTCGAGGGGTTCTTGCCGAGGAGCGGAGGCCGGCGCAGCGACCGCATCGGGAGCCTCGTCACGGAGGAGCGGACCACGGTGCTGTTCTGCTCGCCGAACCGCCTGGCCGGCGATCTGGCCGACCTGGCCCGTGCCCTGGGCCCCGAGCGGCGCGTCGTCGTGTGCCGGGAACTCACGAAACTCCACGAGGAGGTGTGGAAGGGCACCCTTGCCGATGCACCGGCTCATTGGGCCGATCGGCGGGTCAAGGGCGAGGTGACCCTCGTCCTGGAGGGGGGTGCCCTGCCGGCTCCCAGCCTGGACGATGCGATTGAGCGGGTCAGGACACTGGTTGCCGACGGTGTGTCACCCAGCCGGGCTGTAAGAAGGATCGCCGAAGAGACCGGTGTGTCGCGCCGGTCTCTCTATGAGGCCACTGTCGCCGAATCCGACCCCGGCGACGAGTGAGCCGACCCGATCAGCCGATCTGAGAGCGGCAGCGCACGCAGAGGCCTTTGCCCTTGAAGGCAGAGACGTCTTTGGTGCTGCCACAGAACGTGCAGGTGTCTTCGAGTTTTCGGATGAGGATCATGTCCCCATCGACGGAGATCGAAAGCTCGTCGCCCTCACGGATGTTGAAGAGCCGGCGGGTCTCCGCAGGCAACACGATCCGACCGAGGTCGTCGATCTTTCGGACGATTCCGGTGTCCATTGCACCTCCAGATGTGCAACGTGAATATGTCCCATGGCGCCGAGTACCGAACGTGACGGCGCGCAGCATTCGGAACCACTGCGAGCATACAGGAGTCATCCAGATCATGTCAGGTGCCTGCGACTTCCGGCACCGGCTACGCTGACCGGCGGCTTCGGAGAGCTGATGAAATACCTCACAACACCGATCTACTACCCCAACGACAGGCCCCACATCGGCACTGCGTACACCACGCTCGTAGCTGATGCCGTGGCCAGGTACTTCCGCCTCAAGGGTGAGGAGACGTTCTCTCTCACCGGCGTCGACGAGTACGGACTCAAGATCCAGAAGGCTGCCGAGGAGAACGGCATGGAGCCTCAGGATTGGGTCGATCACATCGTTGGCCGTTTCCACGAGGCGTGGGAGCTGCTCGACATGGGCTTCGACGGCTTCATCCGCACCACCGAGGAGCGCCACCGCGCAACCGTGCGCTCCCTCCTGCAGAAGATGTACGACAACGGCGACGTCTATCTCAGCCGCTACGAAGGCCCGTATTGCGTGAGATGCGAGGCCTACTACATAGAAGACGAACTGGTCGACGGCAACTGCCCCGTCCACATGCGCCCGGTCGACGTCCACGCCGAGGAGAACTGGTTCTTCGCGCTGTCCAGGTACGTCGATCCACTACTGGCCCATATCGAAGCCAACCCGGGTTTCATCACACCCGTCGAGCGGCGCAACGAAGTCGTCGGCTTCCTCGAGCACGGCGTGGACGACATCTCGATGAGCCGGTCGTCGCTCACCTGGGGAATCCCGCTGCCGTGGGACGAGTCGCAGGTCGCGTATGTCTGGTTCGATGCGCTGATCAATTACGTCTCGGCCGCCGGGTACGCCGATGACCCCGAACGGTTCGCCACACAGTGGCCTGCATCGGCGCATCTCGTGGGCAAGGACATCATCAGGTTCCATGCCGTCTACTGGCCGGCGATGCTGATGTCTGCCGGTCTCCCGCTGCCCGAGAGGATCGCCGCCCACGGCTGGCTGCTGGTGGGCGGCACCAAGATGTCCAAGTCCAACGCAACGCAGATCCTGCCCGAGGAACTCGTCGAGACATTTGGAGCCGACGGGTATCGATATCACTTCCTGCGCGACGTCTCGTTCGGCCCCGACGGCAACTTCTCATGGGAGGGGATGGTCGACCGCTACAACGCCGATCTCGCCAATGATTTCGGCAACCTGGCCAGTCGTGTGCTCAATCTGTGTGAGAAGTTCCGTGACGGCAGGGTTCCCGCCGTCAGCCCGGCAGACGGCCCCGAGGAGCAGCCTCTGCGATCCGCCGCCGTCGAGGCCGTGGCGGCGATGGCCGAATTCGAGGACTTCAGATCCAAGCAGGCCCTCGAAGGGATCTGGCTGCTGTTCAGGGCGTCCAATGCCTATCTCGAGATGACTGCACCGTGGAAGGTGGCCAAGGACCCCGATCAGGCCGAGCGGCTCGATCAGATCCTCAATGCATGTCTCGAAGCGCTCCGCATCGGGGCCATCCTGGTGTCCCCTGTGATGCCGGGTGCCGCCCGCCGCCTGTGGGACAAGCTCGGTCTGCCCGGTGAGCCGGACGCCCCGGCGTTCGCCGACAGATGCGTTTTCGGGACGTTCCCGGAGACCACCGTCCACAAGGGCGACGCCCTCTTCCCCAGGATCGAGGCGTGACCTGGGTCGACAGCCACTGCCATCTCCACCTCGCCGGAGCCGATCCCGCCGAGTCCCTGGACCGCGCCGCTGAAGCCGGTGTCGAGTGGGTCGTCTGCCCCGGCACCGATGCCGATGGGACCGAATCCGCCGCTCGCCTCGCCGGGCAGCATCCCGGCAGGGTGTTCTACGCGGCGGGCCTTCACCCTCACGATGCCTCCCGGTGGCCGGAGGAGCGGGATCGGATTGCCGAACTGGCTGTGGACGCAGTGGCGATCGGAGAGATCGGCCTCGATTTCTACAGGAACCTGTCGCCCCGTGAGGAACAGATCGCGGCCTTCACCGACCAGTTGGCCCTGGCGGCGGATCTCGGCAAGCCGATGATCGTGCACTGTCGCGATGCATTCACAGACGTCCACGACATCATCGAGGCTGCCGGTGGCGGGCCCGAAGTCATCCTGCATTGCTGGACGGGCGGTCCCAAATGGACCAGGCGTTTTCGCGACCTCGGTGTCACGTTCTCGTTTGCCGGCCCGATCACCTTCGAGGGCGGTGACACGGTGCGACGTGCTGCTGCCGAAGCACCGTCGGATCGCACCATGGTGGAGACCGATACCCCCTTTCTGACTCCACCCCCGAATCGGCGCGCCGAGAACCAACCGGCCAATGTCGCCAAAGTCGGCGAGGCACTCGCCGGCGTCTGGGGCCTTCCGGTCGATGAGGTTGCCGCGCTGACCACCGCAACCGCCACGAGGCTGTTCCGCCGTGTCTGATGGCCCACTCGGCCGTTCTGCGACTGCTCGCCTGCTCGACGAACACGGGGTGTCTCCGACCAAGCGCTACGGCCAGAACTTCCTGATCGACCCCAACACCACGCGCAAGATCGTCGAAGTCTCCGGAGTGGGCCCTGGTGATCGCGTGCTCGAGATCGGATCGGGTGCCGGCACCCTCACGAGAGCGCTGGCGGCGGTTGGCGCGTCGGTGCTGGCCTTCGAGATCGACGAGCGGCTGCGACCTGTCCTGGCGGCGACCCTTGCCGGCGTCACGGGGGTCGATCTCCGCTTCGAGGACGCCACTGTGGTCGATCTCCACGAATTGGTGGCGGGGGACCCCTGGGTGGTCGTCGCCAATCTTCCCTACAACGTCGGAACGCCGTTGGTGCTCGATCTGCTGCGCACTGCGCCAACCGTGGAGCGCTTCGTCGTGATGCTGCAGCGTGAGGCGGTCGACCGTCTGGCCGCTTCACCCGGATCGAAGGTATACGGGATCCCCTCTGTCGTCGCCGGATTGCACGGCACGGTGCGAGTGGCCATGCGGGTGCCTGCGTCGGTGTTCTATCCCCGTCCCACTGTGGAGTCGGCCGTGGCAATCATCGAGAGGGTTCCTGCGGCTGCCGGAACGGAGGTCGCCATTGCCCTGGCTTCGACAGCGTTCGGCCAGCGGCGCAAAATGGTCAGGTCGTCACTGTCGGCCATCCTCGATGATCCGATAGAGGCGCTCGAGGCGGCAGGCATCGACCCGACGGCCCGGGCCGAGGACCTGGCTCCTGCCGACTGGCTGCGGCTCGCCGGGGTGAGCCATGAAGGCTGAGGCATTCGCCAAGGTGAACCTGAGCCTGGCGGTCCGATCCGCCGACGCCACGGGCATGCACCCGCTGCGATCGCTGGTGCAGTCGATCGACTGGGCAGACATGCTGGAGCTCGAACGGGCCGATGATGGCGATGCGTTCGCCGTGACGGGTGACGCTCCTGCCGATGAATCCAATCTCGCGTGGCGGGCGCTGGATGCCGTGAGGCGGGCGGCGGAGCGTCGCGACCCGTTCGCTCTGATGCTGGACAAGCAGATTCCTGCTGCGGCCGGATTGGGTGGGGGGAGCGCCGACGCCGCCACAGCCCTGGTACTGGCGGCCCGGGCGATGGGCCTCGACACCGGTGATCGCGATGCCCTGGCGCCCGCTCTCGGTGCCGATGTGCCCTTCTGCCTCGCCGGCGGAAGCCGCTGGATCGAGGGGTACGGCGAGATCGTCGGCGATGCCCTCGCCCCGGCGGACTTCGCTCTGGCCGTCGTCGTCCCCCGGATCCGGCTGTCGACTCCGGATGTGTATCGCCGGTGGGATGAGATGGATGGACCGTCGGTTGTGGGTATCGATGGCCGTTCCCTCCCTGTCGGATTGCGTGACCATGGGCCTCTCTCCAACGATCTGACCCCGGCCGCTCTCTCGCTGGCGCCCGATCTCGGAGACACGATCGCCGACCTGCGCACCAGGTGGGGGGTCCCCGTGGCGATGTCGGGAAGCGGCTCGTCGCTGTTCGGCTACTTCCCGACGCTCGACGAGGCCACGGAGGCGGCAGCCTCGGCGGGATCGATGCGCGCTGCCCGGGCCTGCAGGCCGGTGAGGGTGGGGTGGCGCCTGGGCTGAGGAGCGGGAAGGCGTTCCGGTCCCCGGCGGTACACTGCTCTCCACCCCATGGGGGGTGGTGTAATCGGCAGCACGCGGGGTTTTGGTCCCCGAAGAACGGGTTCGAGCCCTGTCCCCCCAGCCACGGCCCACCACGAGGAGCAGCGTTGTCATGAGCCTGCGAGTGATCGTCCTGGCTGCCGGCAAAGGCACCAGGATGAAGTCTGATCTCCCCAAGGTGCTGCATCGCGTCGCAGGACGGCCGATCGTCTCCTGGGTCGTCGAGTCCGTGTCGGCCCTGGATCCCTCCGAAATCGTCGTGGTGATCGGCCATGGTGCCGACGAGGTGAGCGACGCACTCCCCGCAGCCGTGCGGACCGTCGTCCAGGATCCGCAGAACGGCACCGGTCACGCAGTGATGGTGGCGCTCGAAGCCATGGGCGACGTAGCCGGCGACACCATCGTGGTGGTTCCCGGCGACGCTCCTCTGGTGAGGCCCGAGTCACTGCAGGCGATGGTGGCGGCTCATCATGGCGCAGACGCCACCCTTCTCACCACGGTGATGCCGGAACCCTTTGGATACGGCCGCATCCTCCGTGATGGCGACCGGGTGCGCGGCATCATCGAAGAAGGTGACGCCGACGACGAGCAGCGCTCCATCACCGAGGTCGGGGTGTCTATCTACGCATTCGATGGTGCGGCACTCAAGGGGGCACTCGATCGTCTCACCAACGAGAACGCTCTCGGTGAGTACTACCTCACCGACACCATCGGCGCCCTCTCAGATGGCGAGGTGCGTGCAGTTGCTGCAGCCGACCCTGTCGACGTTCAGGGGATCAACTCCCACGATCAGTTGGCCGCCGTCAACGAGGAGATGCGCAGCCGGATCAATCGGGATCTCATGCTGGCCGGTGTGTGGATGTTGGACCCGTCCCGGGTATACATCGATGCGGGTGTCGATGTGGCCCCCGGGGCCCGAATCCATCCCGGGGTGTACCTGCACGGCGACACCAGCATCGGGGCCGGGGCTGAGATCGGCCCGGAAGTGTTTGCAGTCGACAGCAGCGTCGGCGCCGGCAGTCGGGTCTGGTACTCGGTGCTGCGGGGTGCAGAGGTGGGCGATGACGTCGAGGTCGGCCCCTTTGCGTCGCTGCGACCGGGCACCCGCCTGGCACCGGGGTCGAAGGCCGGGACTTTCGTCGAGACCAAGAACACCGACGTCGGGCCGGGGGCGAAGGTGCCTCACCTCTCGTACATCGGCGACGCGTCGATCGGTGAAGGATCCAACATCGGCGCCGGCACGATCACCTGCAATTACGACGG
>JABMPV010000102.1 GCA_013202595.1 bacterium | reverse complement strand
CACCCTCGCCGGCAACCCGCGGGCGACGGCGGCCGGCCGGGCGACTCTCCGCTACCTGGCCGACCATCCCGAGTTGTACGACCGGTTCGAGGACGCCGGCAACCTGGTGCAAGCCAGACTCGAGGGAGCACTGGCCCGTGCCGGGCTCCCCGGCGTCGTGCACCACGTCGGCGGGATGCTGGGCCTGTTCCTCGGCATCGACCGGGCCGAATCCTGGGACGACGTCGCCGGCCTCGACATGGAGCTGTTCGGGCGCTTCTTCCACGGCGCCCTCAGCCGGGGCGTGTTGCTAGCACCCTCCGCGTACGAGGCGTGGTTCCTCATGGAGGACCACCTCGACGGCGACCTTGATCGGGCCATCGGGGTGCTGGAAGAGGCCATCGCGGAGGCCGCAGAGTGAGGATGCTCGACGCCCTGGCGAGGAAGTCGCTGGACCGCCCTCCGGTGTGGTTCATGCGCCAGGCAGGCCGGTACCTCCCCGAGTATCGGGAGCTGCGGCGACTGCACTCCTTCGCGGAGGCCACCCACACCCCGGAGATCGCGGCGGAGATCACCCTGCAGCCGGTCCGCCGCTTCGGACTGGACGCTGCCATCGTGTTCTCCGACATCATGACCCCGCTGGAGGCCATGGGGGTCCCCGTCGAGTTCACCCCCGGGCCGTCCCTGTCCCCCCTGTCGCTCGAGGACGTATCCCGCCTCCCCGAACTCGATCTGGATCGGGTGGAGTTCGTCATGGAGACCCTGGCGCTGGCCCGGGCCGAACTCCCCGACGACGTGGCCCTGATCGGTTTCTGCGGCGCTCCTTTCACGCTGATGGCCTATCTCCTAGAGGGCGGGGGGAGCAAGGACTTCATGGCGGTGCGGAGCGCGGCCGTCCGCAACCCGAAACTGGCCGCCGAGGCGCTCCACGGGCTAGCCCGCTCGATGCAGCGGTATCTGGAAGCCCAGATAGCGGCCGGAGCCGACGTCGTCCAGGTGTTCGACTCCTGGGCCGGACTGGTCTCGGAGCGCACCTTCCTCGACACGGTTGGCCCCGCCGCGGCGGCCACGCTCGAAGGGTTGACGGCACCCACCATCTTCTTCGCCCCGGATGCCTCCCATCTCCTCGATCACTTCCCGACGGTGCGGGCGACCGGTTACGGCGTCGACTGGCGTCTCCCCCTGCCGGTTGCCTGGGATCGGATCGGTCGCAGCCATCCCATCCAGGGCAGCCTCGATCCAGCGGTCCTGCTGACCGACCCCGAGACGGTGCAGCGGGAGGTCACGGCCCTCCTGGACACGGTCCGGGGGGCGGCGGGGCACATCTTCAACCTCGGGCATGGGATTCACCGGGCGAGCCCGATCGAGAACGTGTCCGCCATGGTCGCCGCAGCAAAGGAGGCGTCGTGATCGAGGTCACATCCGAGTTGCTGGAACGCTACGACCGCCCCGGGCCCCGGTACACCTCGTATCCGACGGCGGTCGAGTTCGCCGAATCATTCGGGCCCGCCGAGTACGCCGAACATCTCGCTGCAGCGGCGCAGCGGCCGGCCGACCCGCTCTCGCTCTATGTGCATCTCCCGTTCTGTGAGGCGCGATGCTCGTTCTGCGGTTGTCACGTCGTCGTTGCCCGCCGGCAGAGCGTGGCCGACGCGTATCTGCGACGGGTGGTGGCGGAGGCCGATGTCGTGGCCGGGCATCTCGGGGAGCGGCGGCGTCTCGTGCAGTACCACTGGGGAGGCGGGACGCCGACCTACTACTCGCCCGATGACCTGGCCGGGTTCCACGGTTCGCTGCTCCGGCGCTTCGAACTGGCCGAGGGCGCCGAGGTCGCCATCGAGATCGATCCCCGGGTCACCAGCGGCGAGCACCTGCGGGTGCTGCGGGATCTGGGGTTCAACCGCCTGTCGATGGGCGTCCAGGATCTCGATCCCACCGTGCAGGAGATGATCGGGCGGAACCAGTCGTGGGAGCAGACCGAGACGCTCTATCACGAGGCCCGGAGCCTCGGCTACGAGTCGATCAACCTCGATCTGATCTACGGATTGCCCGGCCAGACCGTGGACTCGTTCGCCACGACTCTGGATCTCGTACTCCAACTGCGGCCCGACCGACTCGCCGTCTACTCGTTCGCCTACGTGCCGTGGGTACGACCCAACCAGAAGCGGATCGATCGTGACGACCTGCCCGATCGCGACACCAAGTTCGCCCTGCTCGCCCTGGTGTCGAGCGGCCTGGTCGACGACGGGTACACGGCCATCGGCATGGACCACTT
>JABMPV010000101.1 GCA_013202595.1 bacterium | reverse complement strand
TGAGACGGTGACCGCGCTCTTCGACGTAGCGGGCGATCACCGCATCCTCCTCTGAGGTCCAGGCGGCCTCGCCTTCGTCGTTGAGGGGATGCCATTGCTCTGATCGGATCGTGTCGAGGAACGACCTCGGGACCTCGATCACCGTTGCGACGGTGATGCGGCCGCTCCCACCCGAGAGCAGCTCGGCGAATCCGGCTGCGGGTTCGGGGCTGAGGACTCCGGCGGTCGCGATCAGGATGTGCACGGGCACAGGTTATCGACGACCGCAGCGGTACGCTCCCGATCCCCTCATTCGGAGCACGTGATGCCGGTGAATCTGCCAGACGAAATCGTCAACAAGGTCTTGTGGGCGATCCCCAATGTCCTGTGCCTCCTCGGGTCGCGTTCGGGTGACGAGTGGAACGCCATGACCACGTCATGGGTGACCCAGGTCGCCATGGAACCGGTACTGATCGCTGTTGGTGTCGACAAGAAGGCGGTGACTCACAGGCTCATCGAGGACGGTGGTGCGTTCAGCATCAACCTGTGGTCGAGGGACGACACCAGGCCATTCGTCAAGTTCTCCAAACCGGCAGCTCACGAGGACGGCACGCTCAACGAACGGCCGATTCGCGAGGGATCGACCGGATCGCCGATCTTTGAGGAGGCCGCCGCATTCCTCGATTGCACCGTGTGGAAAGCCATCGACGTCGGGTCGCACACGCTGTTCCTGGGTGAGGTCGTCGATTGCGCTTTCCAGGGTGACGGTGAACAGGCCGAGATCGCCAGGATGGAAGACACCCGCATGAAGTACGGGGGCGTCAGGCGGGGCGGCCACTGACGCCGACGTCGAGGCTCCCGGTGTCGATGACTGCGGTGCCGTCCGGCATGGCGGCGAGCGGTTCTGCTCCATCTACCCACGGCCGGATCCTACGACTCCACCCGGCGATCGACGGGTCGGAGATCGGCATCGCCTTGACCCCTGCGAGCGTGATCGTCGCCGAGGCGACGGCAAGCGTTCGGGCGAGCACAGGGCCTGCGGTCCCGGAAAGGGCCGTGGCGGCCGCAGCTCCCCAGATCAGCGCTGCCGCTGCGGCGAAGGCGTAGGCGGCGCATCGTCTGCGCCGCACCCAGTGAGCGATCCCTCTGAGCCGAAGGGTTCCCGCTGCCGCGACGAGGCCTGCGATGGGTATGAGGCCGAGTACCAGAGCGAGGACGAAGGCCGGGGTGCTGATCGAGTCTGCGAGGCGGGCGAGGGCACCGGCCAGGCCTTCGATGGTGTCGACGGGAACGCCGCCAAGGGATGGCGGCTCCTCACCGATGAGCCGGAGGCCGTATCCCGACCTGTCGAGGAATCCGAGTCCAGCCACCAGGGGGATCGTGAGCCAATGCCACGACCATCTCCCGACTGCGGCCAGAGCGATCGCCGACATCACGAGTGCGCCGAGGAAGCCTGCCGCAGAGATGGCGTCGAGTAGTCCGCCCGGTGAGGCCACCCATTCTCGGACCTCAGGGAGGACGATGTAGGCGAGGAGCGAACCTGTGGCGGCGGCCCCGAAGATGATGGGCAGCGTCGCGTTTATCCCTGGTGACGCGGACCCACGACCTCGAACGTGCATTGGGTGGTATCGGCGCGATTGGCCGCTGTGTTCACGCCTTTTCCGCAGGGGGGTCGTCGAGGCCGTCCCAGAGCCGCTTCGTCGCCGCCGACCAGATCAGCCCTGCCGCCACGCCCAGGCCGCCGGAGAGGGCGATGACCGACTGGATCCCGATCGTGCCGGCAAGGAGTCCGGCCGCGACGAATGAAGCCGACATGGTCAGGGTGAAGGCGGCATAGTCGAACGAGAAGATGCGGCCGCGCACGTCATCGGGGACGAGGCGCTGCAGGCCATAGGTGGATATCGACCACTCGACACCACCCCCGAGGTGCGCGGCGAACACGGCAAGAGCCGCCAGACCGAGGCCGGGGGCCGTCGAGAACAGGATGTACCCCACTCCCCACAGCGCCACGGCGTAGCCGATCGACGAGATGAGCAGGCGGTCGCTGTGGCCGAACAACCGCTTGACCATGAGCGGTCCGATGAGAGCGCCCAGACCTCGTGCGCCGAAGAGCAGGCCGGTTCCGGCGTCCCCCGCGCCGAAGACCTCGATGGAGACGAGTGGGAAGAGCGATATGGCCCCTGCGACCAGCGCAAAGCCCGACTTGGAGGTGAGGAGGGCGGCCACCTGTGGATGGGCCCGCGCATAGGAGACCGCCTCTCCGATTGACGACAGGATGCTCATCGAAGCGCCATCACCGGTTTCCTCTGCCCGGAACCGCCCTGTGACCCTTGCAATCAGCACAGCCGACACCAGGAACGAGACCGAGTCGATGGCGAACGCTGCGTCCCTGTTGATGGCCGCCGCGAACACGCCTCCGAGCGCGGCTCCGACCGCAGCCATCGTGCCCCAAGCCGCGCCGAGCAGGACGGTCGCCGTGGGAAGGTCTTCGGGTTCCACCAGGTTGGGGAGAGCCCCGTTCGATGCAGGAAAGAAGAACGACGATCCGACCGAGATCAATGCCAGGAGCCCAAAGGCCAGAGCCGGGCTGGCGAGATTGTCGACGAACAGCAATCCGAGGACGATCGTCGCACGGGCGAGGTCGGCGATGATCATGATCGCTTTGCGACTGAGACGATCTGCGATGACTCCCGCAACGGGCGATGCGAAGACGGTCGGAAGCGACTGGGCCACCAGGACGGCTGCGGTAGCCACCTCGGAGCCGGTGAGGTCGTAGAGCAACCCCATCAGCGGGACGAGCAAGAACCAGTCCCCGCCGAAGGAGATCAACTGTGCGATGTAGAGCCGTCTGAACTGGCGATTGTCGCGCAGCAGTTGCAGGTAGGAACGGGAACCGATCGCCATCCAGCGGACGCTAGTGGCGCAAGGGGTCAGCGACGCTGCGCGTCG
>JABMPV010000100.1 GCA_013202595.1 bacterium | reverse complement strand
ACGTTCCGCGCCCCGCCCTCGATGCGGTTCGCGGCCTATATGGGCTGGCCGATGCCGTCACGACGGGCCGGCCACCCCCCGACGGCCTCTGCGTCGTCGACGCCCCACCGTCGGGGCCCGCCGCCGAAGCCGTCATGGAGTCGTCTGATGTGTGCGTGGTGGTGGCCAGCGATCGCCGGTACGCCGACGCGTCGATGTGGGAGATGCTCGATCGCGGCGCCCGGCGTGGTGTTGAGTTCGTGTTCGTGCTGGACCGGCTTCCCGTCTCGCTTGAGGATCAGCGGCCCCTGCTCGCCGACTTTGCCGGGCGCCTTGCGGGTCGCGGGCTGATCTCGCGAGCCGAACCCGAGGCGGTGATCGGCATTCCCGAGGCCCCTCCCGGTTCCCCGGTTCCCGTCGAATGGGGTTCGGGCGTTCGCAAGGAACTCGAGGTGCTGGCCGACCCCCTGGCTCGGCGGGCGATCTCCCGAAGGGTGCTCGCCGGCGCGTTCACCTCCCTGCGGAGGGCTCTCAGCGAGACCCGCGAGGCGGTGGTCGATGTCGAGGTGATCAGGAGCCGGCTCATCGACGCTCGCGACTCTGCGTACGACCTGCAATTGGAGCGTCTCGGGGCGGATGCGGTCGCCGGGGGCCTCGCAGGATTCGGTGAGACCATCGACACGCTTTCCTCGGACCTGGCTGCCGTGACCGTCAGACGGGCCGGTCACGCGGCTCGCGACACCTCTACCGCGTGGGAGCGAGATGTCGTCGGGAAGCCGCTGCTGTCAGCCGACCCGGGTTTGTGGACCCATGCTCCCGGCGGGCTCGAGCGGTCCCGAAGGGCCGTCGACGAGTGGCAGGACGAGACCGGGCGCATGGTCGGCGACGCCTCCCGATGGTGGACCCGACGGCGGGTCGAGCGAGCGGCGGCCGATGCGATCTCCACGATGGCCCTGGGCGCCGGTTTGGATCCAGCGACGCGACGGGAGCGTTCGATCCGCGGCCGCATCGACAAGATGCCGGGGGTGGTCGAAGAGGCGCGTGGTCGGCTGATCGAGGCACTCCAACTGATCGTGTCCCGGGATGGCGAGCGGTTCTCGGCCGTCACCGGCACCGGTACCGGCACGGGGGCCCTGGCGCGGCTGATACTCGACGATTCGGATGGAGGTGAGTCCTCGTGAGCGACGTCATCTCGATTGTCGACGGCCTCGATCTCGTGGTCGCGTTGGCTGAAGGGCACGTGCATCCCGACGATGTCGCGCTCGCCCGTGGGGCGGCAGAGGCCGCCCGTAACAGGACCGGGTATCCGGGAGGGACCCTCGTCGTGGCGCTGGTCGGCGGCACGGGATCGGGCAAGTCGAGCATCCTCAATGCCCTTGCCGGAGAGCCGGTGGCTTCTGTCGGCGCGATCCGTCCGGTCACCTCCGAACCTCTCGCCTGGATCCCTGCCGATGCCGAACCGGCTCTGGCCGAACTGCTGGATCGGTTGGGAATCTCCCGGCGTGTCGAGCACGATCTCTTTCCGGGGTTGGCTCTCCTCGATCTGGCCGACATCGATTCCGTCGAGCCAACCCACCGGGCTTCAGTCGAGGAATTGCTGCCGGCGGTGGACGGCATCATCTGGGTGCTCGACCCGTGGAAGTACCGGGATCCGGTTCTCCACGGCGAGTTCGTCGGCCCCCTCGCCGACTCGGCCGAGCGGTTCCTGTTTCTGGTCAATCAGGTCGATCGGATCGAAGCCGAGGCAATGCCGGGTCTGACCGCCGACCTCCGCCGCGCTCTCGATGACGACGGCATTGCGGAGCCCCGGATCATCCCGACCGCAGCGGATCCCCAGTACGGGAGCCCCGTCGGGATCGACGTGCTCGCCGATGTGCTGGTCTCCTGGGTCGACACCAAGCGGTTCCAGGTCAGCAGGATCTTGTCGGACGCCCACAGGGCCACGCGAGCTCTCGCCGAGGCTGCAGGAGTCCGCCGGGGCGGATCTCTGGCGTTCGAGGAGCGCTGGGCCGAAATGCTCTCCGCCGTGGTCACCAGCCTGTCACTCATCGGTCCCACCCGGGGGGCGATGGAAGAGGCCCTCTGCGGGCTCGAGGACTTCGTGGGGCACATGGCTGCCGAAGCCGGCGGGCCCTTCGGGCTGCGGCTGCGCGGGAGCTTCTCGACCGGTCACCTCGAAGCTGAGCTGTCGGCAGCCGTCGCCACCATGGAGCGCCTGGTTCCCCGAATCCCCGGCACCGACGCTCCGATTCAGCCGGAGCTCAGAGCCGCCGCCGCCGAGATCCTGGCCGGCGAGTTACAGGAGAGGGTCGGGGCGCCGCTGCGAGCCATCGTTTGGGAGCGTGCGTCGCTGTCGGCCGGGGTTGCAGGTCTGGGTGTCGAGTTGGCCATGGCCGAGGAGTCATTGCGACGATCTGCCGTCTGATCAGGCGATGTACAGTCACCCGTGACGACGGGAGAGAGCGTGACAGAGTGGCGTCAGTGGCCTAGCTGGAGAAAGCTGGCTGCTATCGCGCATGCTCCCGTCAGCGGAGCTGCGACTGCCGGAAGCCTCGCGGCCGAGAGCATGGCCGACCTCGTCGAGGCGATCGGACGCTACGCGCCCGACGCGTATCCCGATGCGGTCTTCGAGATCGCCGACGAGGTGGCCGCCTCCCAGCCTGCAATCGCCCCGCTGGTCAATCTCGCGAACACGGTACACCTTCGCCATAGAGAAGGGCCCGATGCCCTGGCCGGTGAACTCCGTGCGACAGCGATGCGCATGGATGCGTCCGCCGGTGTCCTCAGCAGGGCGGGTTCGGCACTCGTCCCAGAGGGATCGACGGTCCTGACGATGGGCTGGTCGGGATCGGTGAGGGACCTGCTCAAACTGGCGGGCGATCGGCGCCGGTTCTCCGTTGCCTGTGCTGAGACGATGCCCTTCGGCGAGGGAATCGAATTGGCCTCCGACCTGGTTTCCGAGGGATTGCGGGTGGAAGTGGTTCCCGACGATCAGATCCTCGACGTATTGCCGGGAGTGGACCTGGTGATCATCGGGGCTGCGGCGTTCGGGCCGACCTCGGTGCTGGCGATCGTCGGAGCGGCCGAGATCGCCCGGGTCGCCGAGCGCGTCGACATCCCCATGTATGTGGTGGCATCTATCGAAAAGGCGCTCCCGGATCGGCTCTTCAGGCGCGCAGCAGCGGCAGGTGCCGGCCAGTTCGAGGAGATCCCACTTGTGTCGCTGAGGGCCGTCGTCACCGAGATCGGGGTCCTGGACTCCCTCTCTGCCGGAGCAATCGCTGCCGACCGGCGTCTCTCCCCGGACCTGATGGAGAAGATCTCACGGAGTGACGACGAGTAGCGGGCGCTCGTCGATGGCCACTTCGATCTGGAACGCTCTGCCGAGCAGTTCTCCGTCGGCTTCGAACCATGCCGGTGGGTCGGCTTCGATCACCACCCTGCTCACGTCCTGCCACACGTCGATGCCGCCGATGCCGGCGATGTCGCGCGATGTGAGACCTCTGCTGACGGCCCGCGTGATCCGTGTGGCGGTGGTCCGTTCGATCACCGCCACCGTGAGCCCGTTCGAGCCGGGCCCGAGCCGGAGCGGGGCGCCACTGACGAGTGTGTAGAGGTCATGCACCTGCACCAGAACCGTGGTGGCGTCGGCGGAAGTGTCTCCTGCGGTCACACGCATCGTCGGGAGGCGCCTGCGGAAGTCGCGCAGGAGGACCGATGCAGTCGAGCGGGCGTAGTGGAGGGCGCCGAAACTGACCTTGCGAAGGGGATTGCGCTCCGCTTTGGCCACGACCTCCGCATCTAGGCCGATGCCCGCTGCGAACAGAGCCAGGTCTTCGCGGGTCCCGGATGCGCTGTCTGCTCTGACGCTGGCAACGCTGATCGGCCGGATGTCTCCTGAGACGAGCCCCTCGGCGGCATCGGCTGCCTTCGACGGTATCCCGAGCACCCTGGCCAGCACGTTGGTGGTCCCGACGGGGATGACGCCGAGGGCCGTGTTCGTGCCGATCAGCGAATTGGCGACCTGGTGCACCACCCCGTCGCCCCCCATTGCCGCAACGACGTCGTATCCCTCGGCCGCCGCGTCGGCGGCCTGGCTCCGGGCACTCTGCGGGCTTTCCGGCCACACGGCAGTGACGTCGTAGGGGCCGGTCAGGATCCGGGTGACCTCGCGGTGCATCGCTGCGGTGAAGCCCGATGCAACGGGATTGGCGATGAGGACGAGTCGGCGCACGACACCGCAGCGTACCGATCGGTGGGGGTCGCCGGCCATGGAGGTACCCTGATCAGGTGCGCTACAGGGACAGGATCGCGGCGGGAAGGCGATTGGCCGGCGACCTCGCCCACCACCGCGATGCCCAACTGATCGTGCTCGGGGTGCCCAGGGGCGGCGTGGTCGTCGCTGCCGAGGTGGCAGACGCCTTTGCGTGCGCACTCGATGTCGTGGTCGTTCGCAAGATCGGGGCGCCGCTGGCTCCCGAACTGGCAGTGGGAGCGGTTGGTGCCGACGGGATACCCCTGATCGACGCAGGGATGGTCGAGCGTCTCGGGATCGGTGAGGGCGAACTCGCGCTGGCAGCCCAACGCGCTGCCGCAGAGGTCCGCCGAAGGCTCAGGCACTACCGGGGGAGCGACACCCCACTCGACGTGCGGGGCAGGGCCGTGATCGTCGTCGACGACGGCGTCGCCACAGGAGCAACCCTCCGTGCAGGTCTCCGCGAGATCAGGGCGCTGTCGCCGGAGCGTCTCGTCTGCGCCGTGCCGGTCGGCCCTCCGATGACCGTCGATCTGCTGCTCGAGGACTGCGACGAGGTGGTCTGCCCCGTTCAGCCCGATCGCTTTCGAGCGGTGGGTGAGTGGTACGACGACTTCACCCAGGTGGAGGACGATGAAGTAATGGCCATCCTCGATCGGCGCACATGAACCAGGCGGAGGCGATTGCCGGGGCGCTGCTCGGCACCGCCGCCGGTGACGTCTTCGGGAGCGTGATCGAGGGCGCCGACGCGGTGACGGCCGCAGCGATGGTCGCATCCGGTGCACTGCCGGGGGCCGGGGCCCGGTATTCGGACGACACCCAGCAAGCGCTGGTCATCGCGTACCACCTGCTCCACAACGGCGGAGTCGATCCGGCAGCACTCGCCGCCGAGTTCTCTGCAGTGGCCGATCTGATGCGAGGCGCCGGGCCGGGCTTTCTCGCCTTCGTGTCTGGGTTTCGCAGCGGAGCACCTCATGGGGAAGCGGCACAGCAGACCGCCGGCAACGGTGCTGCCATGCGCTCTGCGCCGCCGGCCATGTGGTGTCACCGGAGGCCCGAGACGCTCATCGACACGGCGTTCGCTGCTGCGACGGTCACCCATGCCGATCCCAGGGGAGTGGCGGCGGGCGTGGCGCTTCCCGCGGCGGTAATGGGGGCCGCAGCAGGCGTCGAGGGCCCAGACCTCGTCCGGGATGCTGCCGACCATGCGGCCGAGGCCGAACATCGTGTGCTTCGTGACGCCGGCATCCGCTCTTTTCCGGGCGACATCTCCCACACCCTGAGCCTGGCTCTGCGTGCGGCCGCTCCGCTGGTGGGCTCGCATCCGGTCGCCATCGCTGCAGCGGTTGGTGAACGTGCGGCGGTGTCGTCTGCCTCGGGCTCGGCTTTGGGAACCCACCCGTATGCGGTCGCATCGGTGGTGACGGCGATCACCATCGCAGCCGGCGGAGGAGACGACCCGGCCGCGGTCGAGGGCGCCGTGGCCCTCGGCGGCGATACGGACACTGTGGGAGCGATGGTTGGGGCGATCATCGGAGCGAGGCGGGGCACGAGCGACTGGCCGTGGCCCATCCCCAACTCGGATCTGCTGGTCGAGGTGGGCACTCGATTGGCCACAGGTGGAGACGACCGGGGGCTACCTGATCTCTCCGATGCTGTCGGGCGCTAGTGCTGTGACCACGATCTTGCGTCGGGGTGGGGGT
>JABMPV010000099.1 GCA_013202595.1 bacterium | reverse complement strand
GCCGTCGTGAACGCGGCAAACGTTTGTGGTCGGGGCACCAGCCATAGAACTGACGGAGAGTGCGCGAGCCCAAGAGCAAGTTCGAGGAAGTGGCCCGGCGGCTCGGCTCTGCCTGCCGGATCTGGATCGCTCGCGAGGTCGACCTTCCGGTTGCCGCAGCGATTGGGCCCTCCTACGGGGACGTTTGGTCCACTGGCGTGCGGCGAGTTCGCCGTCGACACCGTCATCGGAGTACGCCAACGTGCTGCTCAACACAGCGATCGTGGAGGATGCCTGCAGGTCCGGGATCACCGCTCTCGATCTCGGCGAATCGGGTGGCGTAGCGGCTCTGATCGACTACAAAGAACGCTTTGGCGCCGCCCCGGTCACCTATGACAAATACAGAAGTGAGACCTTGTCGTTCAGTTCGCTCGAGAAACGGACGACCGCGATCCTCAAGACGGCCGAGCGCCTTCTGACCGGGGAGAAGTGGGCCTAGCTGACTCCGGCGTGACTGGCGGACCGGGAGGACACGTGGATCAAGCGGCGGAGGACCCGCTGCGACCTGGTGGATGGCGATCTCACCGATGCAGCACAACGAGTGAGGATCCGAATCGAACTGGCTCAGGCCTTCGAGCGTATCGCCCTGCGCCTCGGCTACGTCGATATCGACGAGGCACCAGCCAGGAGCGCCGAGTCACGGCGTCCGATCTGCGCGATGAGATCGGTATCCACCCCGCGCTCCGGGAGGTCGAGGTACCGGGAGCGCTCCGGATAGGCAGTTCGTCGGCGGCGGTCATCAGAGACTCAGGACACCGCTCCTCAGACACAGCCCTCCAGGCCGGCAGCGCGCTTTGCATTGGTGACCGGATCGACGCCGGCTGTATCCCCTCATCCGGGCGGAGATTTCACTTCTCTCAAGGAACCTTCATGGACAATGGAGCAGGTGGGCACGTTCTCATCGGGTCACAGAGACATCCCATGACCTCCCACCGGTAGCGTGGCCTGCGGGAGGTGTGCCAATGACTGCGGCTGCGTTCGGTATGGTGCTGCTCGCCGCCGTCCTGCACGCCGGCTGGAACCTCCTGGTCAAGGCCAGTGACGACCGTTTGGTGACAGGCTGGTCGCAGGCTGCGTTCGGTGCACTCGTGTTCTCACCCGTCCTGGTGGTCACGGGCGTCCCGTGGGAGGCCTGGGAGTCGATCGCCGCCTCCAGCCTGATCCATACCGGCTATGCCCTTGCCCTCATCGGCGCGTACGACAGGGCAGATCTCTCGCTGGTGTACCCCGTAGCGCGCGGAACGGCACCCTCCGTCGTGGCCGTCGGCGCCCTCATCTTGTTGTCCGACAATCCCGGGTGGATCGGATTCGCCGCGATCGCCCTGATCGTGAGCGGTGTGATCGCAATCGGGTTGGGTGGGCATCGGCCCGGTATCGCCTGGGCGCTGCTGACGGCAGCATTCATCGCCACCTACACACTCGTCGACGGCGCGGCCGTGCGGAACCTCGATGCGGCGCTGCCCTACACGATCTCGGTGTTTTGGGGTAACACGATCCTCTTCACGCCGATCGTCATCGCCCGCAGAGGATTACCACGCATCATGGCGACGGTCCGGGCTGCGCCGATGCAAAACGCCCTCGCAGGCGCTGCATCAGCAGGTGCCTACGGTTTGGTGCTGGCCGCCGCCCGTTTCGCACCACTCGGACTGGTGTCGGCCGTCAGGGAGACCTCGGTGATCCTCGGCGCTCTCGGCGGATGGCTGCTCCTCGGCGAGCCATTCGGCAAACGCAGGGTCGCCGCGTCCGTGACGATCGCAGCAGGGCTGATCCTTGCTGCGATGAGCGGCTGACATCCATCACCGGACGAGGTGGAAGGCGGTCTGGCGACCATCGAGCCACTCGACTGCAGTTCCGTCGAAACGAGCATCCTCTTCCAGCATGATCGAGACGGTCCGGCCGCCCCACTCCTCGATGTCTACTTGAACGTTGAGTTCGATCGACCACGTGGTGGCGGGCCGGATCGGGAGGTCTCCATCGCCCGGTACGCCATCCTGTTGGTCCCACAGCCCGATGGACGGTCCCGCGGCGTGGCCGTGGAGTCCGATGGGATGGCTGTAGATGGTCGGCCGGAGCCCCTCGCTCAACGCCTCAGCCCGTGCCGCTGCGAGTGCCTGATTGCCTGTGTGCCCCTCGGCGAACTGGCCCAGCAAGATGTCCTGGAGTCGATTGCCCTCAGCCAGCGCAGAGGCCAAACCGGAAGGCACCCCGGTCTCGCCGTCTCCCAGGACGTAGGCGTGCTGCTGCTGGTCGGTGTGGAGGCCGAGATAGATGATCCCGAAGTCCACATGGACCAGATCGCCCCGATCGATGACGATCCGGCCGGGATGATCGGCGAACGAGATCCTGGCGGTTCCGCCGGGGCGCTGCACCGAGACGGCCGGCTGGAACCAGGTGGTGAGCCCGAGTGACCTGACCTTGTCTCTGAACCACCACTCGAGGTCCTCTGTGGTGGTTGTGCCGGGCGCGATGGCCGAGTTCGAG
>JABMPV010000098.1 GCA_013202595.1 bacterium | reverse complement strand
TCGGACCCATCACTCCGCCGCTATGGCCGCCATCGGCTCGGGCGCTCACCTCCTGGTCGAGAAGCCAGTCGGTGCGACTGCCGCCGAGGCTCACTCCCTGGCTCGCGCTGCCGTCGAGTCCCCGGCGGTCACCGCCGCATCGCTCGTTTTGCGCGAGGCGCCGTTCTTCAGGGCCGTCCATGAGGTCGTTACCTCGGGCGTGCTCGGCAGACTGGTCTCGGTGCACCACGGCGAGCATGTCGTGTCCTGGCACATGGCCCATTCCTTCGTCAGGGGAGCGTGGTCCCGATCGGCAAGCGCCACGCCCTTCATCGTCCAGAAGTGCTGTCACGATCTCGACCTCATCGCCTGGAACCTCGGCGGCGATTCCGTAAAGGTCGTGTCATCGTTCGGGTCGGCCTCCTGGTTTTCCCCGGTCAATGCCCCGGATGGAGCCACCGGACGTTGCACCGACGGATGCCCCGTAGCGGGATGCCCCTACGACGCCAGGGCCATCTACCTCGATGAGCGACGCACCGGGTGGCCGGTCCATGTGATCAGCGACGAGTTCGATCCAGCATCTCGATTGGCCGCTCTCACCAGCGGGCCGTACGGCGTGTGTGCGTTCAAGACCGGGTCCGACGTCGTCGATCGCCAGGTGGTGTCGATGGAGACCGGCGATGGAGTGACCGTGACCCTCGAGGCAGACGGCCACGCCCGATTCGAGCATCGCACCGTTGCCTACAGGGGCACGAAGGGCACACTGATCGGTCGATTCGGTGCAGGACAGGAACTGACTCTGGTCGATGCCTCCTCCGGCGTCGGGCGCCCTGTGCCCATTCCTGCCATCACCGGCGGCCACGGGGGTGGCGACGAGGGCGTCCTCAATGCCTTTGTCAAAGCCATCCGGGGGATAGGCCCCCTCCCGGCGGGTCCCGCCGAGGTCCTCGAAGGGCATCTGCTGGCATTCGCAGCCGAGCACTCCCGGGTCACAGGGGCCGTCGTCGGCATGGAATCTGTTCGCTCCCTCGAGCTTGCCGGCACGGGAGTAGCACGATGGTCGTCACCAGGCCGGGGACGCGAAATCATGGAACTCTGACCCCTTTGTCGGCGTCATATGGTCGGATGCTCAGAACCCTAGGTACGACCCTCCTCGCCCTCAGCCTGGTCGTCGTGGCCGCTCCGGCGGCCACAGCGGCGGTGTCTCCCGTCATCCGGCCCGGCTTCGACTGGTCTATGCCCGACAGGTTCGGGTTCGATGCAGACCACGACGGTCGTCTCGACATCCCCAATTCTCCCGCCTATGTCGCAGGTCGCTCGGAGGGTTCGTGCTTCGGGCGATGCGCTTCCGCACCGTTCCTCGTGGTACTCGATGCGTCGACCACCGCCGCCACCATGGGTGGTAGCACCCTCGACCTCCTGGGATTCCGCTGGCAGATCTCCGGCAACGGCATCACCGCGCCGCTGAAGTACTCCAGTGTCAGTCCCAGGCTGACCGTCGCTCTCGCCGAGGGCGCATACGAGGTCACGCTCACGGTCATCGCCGCGTTGCCTGGGCAGGGCACTGTGACGGCCCGGGTTTCGGGGCCCGTCGTGGTCGACGACCTCCTCGTGGTGGCGATCGGCGATTCCTACACATCGGGCGAGGGCAATCCTGAGGTGCGCCGCGATGGCGACATCGCAGCGCTCTGGGCAGATGGGGCCACAGCCGTCGCGGAGGCCGACCACTCGGCAGCGCATAGATCATCTGCGGCGTGGCCGGTCCAGGCCGCTCTCGCCCTCGAGCGGCTCGATCCACACACATCGGTCACCTTCATCACGGTTGCCACGTCGGGCGCCGAGATTCAGCGGGGGGTCCTGTCGCCGCAGCCGTCCAGGCACACGCTGTCGCAGATCGATCAGGTCGAGGCGCTGGTCGGGGACCGTGACATCGACATGCTGCTGATGTCGATAGGCGGCAACGACGTCGGGTTCGGGAAGATGGTCCACGGTCTCGTGGATGCCGACAGGCTGCTGGATCCCTTCTGTTACGGGACCGATGTCGCCAACGTGTGGCAGTCGGTGTACGACGGCAACTGGAATCGGTCGAGCGCGATCGACATCGACCTCTTCGGCGCCAGGATCGGCTGCAAGCCCACAGCCGAGGGCAACTCGAGAGCCCTCCCTGGTTTGAGTGGGCTCGGGACGGCCTACGACAGGCTCGCGGCTGAGATCAGCGGACGGCTTCATCCTGAGTCCGTCATCATCACGGAATACCCCGATCCGACGGGCGGCGGCAATGAGACCTGCGGCGAGATCGTCGGAGACATCACAGCACCGCTGCGATTCCACGAGATCAGCACCGCAGAGCAGAACCTGGGCCGAGAGTATGTCCTGAACCCTCTCAACGACGCCATCTCCCAGGCGTCTCGCCGGCACGGGTGGATTGCCGTTCCTCACGTCTCCGATGCATTCGCCGCAGGCCACGGCTATTGCGGCGATTGGCCCGACTACGGCTATCCCGATTCGTTCTTCTCACGACCGAGTTGGATGCGGTCGCGGGGCGACTACCCCGACGGCTGGTACCGGAGCCCGGGACTCGAAGGCGTACCCGCAGAGATCGACGGTCCCGGCGTCACCTGGTACCGCACTGCAGCCCAATCGGCGGCGATTCAGGGGCCGAGCGACCGGACCGCGACCCCGGGGACGCTCCATCCCAACGAACTGGGCCACCAGGCCATCGCAGGACGGGTGCTCGGCGTCGTGGTCGCATGGGGTCTTGGATGACCGCTGACCCGGGAGAGGTCTTCGAGCAGGAAGGCCTCCATCCGGAGGCAACGGCGAACGGTCCAGGTCTCACCTACGGACGACACAGCCACGCCCGGGACAAGGTCCTCGTGTGCACTTCAGACACAATCACGTTCCAGACCGCTGCGGAAGACACGGTCCTCGCAGTGGGTGATCGCCCGGATCTGCCTGCCGGAACCAGGCACGGGGCGTCCGTGGGGCCGTCGGAAGTCTCCTGCCTCGAGGCATACCGGACCTGACCGACCTAGTGCTCTGGCCAGGAACGTTGGCGATGTTCAGGGCGAGGCAGGGGCGTCATCCGGCAAGGACGCAGGACGTGGACGCACTTCACCGTGCGTCGA
>JABMPV010000097.1 GCA_013202595.1 bacterium | reverse complement strand
TGCCGGCGCAGAGGAGCGGGCTCCCCGGGGACTGGTGGTCGCCAGGAGTGCCAGCGCCAGGCGGCGTCTGCTCAGGGCCGTGGAGCGGACCGGGATCCCGGCTCATGCCGTGGACAGTGTCTCGGCCGCGATCGATGAACTGGCCATCCGCTCCACTCGCATGCCCTTCGGCATGATCGTGCTCGACCCGGGCCAGGAACCCGACGCATGTGAGCGACTGATAGCCGGCGAGATCGGGTGCGCTGCGGTGGTGGTGGTCGCCGAGCGCGGTTCACGCGGCGATGCAGGGCGCTATCGACGGGCAGGCGCCGACGGTTACGCGGCGCTGCCGGCAGGGGACGAAGAGATCGCCAGGGTCATTCAGGCCGCCTTTACTCAGACGCAGCACAGCGAATTCATCACGCGGCATTGGCTCAGAGAGCACACCGAATCACTCCTGGTGCTGATCGCCGACGACAGTCTGACCAACCGGGCGCTCGCTCAGAAACTGCTCGAGAGGCGGGGTCATGAGGTGATCGCGGTGCCGAGCGGTGCCGCCTCGATCAAGGCGATGGCCCAGCGGGATATCGATGTCGTGCTCATGGACGTGCAGATGCCCGGCATGGACGGGTTGGAGGCCACCTCCAGGATCAGGGCTCTCGAACGGGGTGGCGATGTCCCGATCATCGCTCTGACGGCCCATGCGATGGAGAGCGATCGGGCAAGGTGCATCGATGCCGGCATGGACGAGTACCTGTCGAAGCCATTCGCACCAGACGAGCTCTACTCGGTGGTCGAGCGCCTGGCCGGTCGGTACCGAGCGGTGGCAGCACCGCGGCATGCGGCTGATGATGCCGGGCAAGACGCCCATTCGGAGGCCTCCGAAACCCTCGAGACCGCTCGTCCGCACTCCGTACGCTGACCGGTCGGGACTGCTGCCGCGGAGGCGAATCTGGATCGGCCGGGTATGTGCCGGTGTCTCAGATTGGGGGTGCGCGATGCCGGGAGCCTGCCATACTTCTTGAGTCCCATGCCAAGGATCCTTCGTCCCACGAGCGCGCTCACAGCCTTGCTGCTTGCTGTCGCGTTCATCACGATTCCGACTCCTCCCGCCCGGGCGGCCACGGCCTGCGTCATCGATGGCATCTCCTACACCCCGACGTGGGTCGGTACGGCAGGTAACGATCGATGGAAGGAGTCGGCAGACGCTGATCCCGGTCTTGCCGTCCAGGTGCTCGTCGCGCTCGGTGGAGACGACATCATCACCGCATCCACAGTCACCGTGATCGTCTGCGCCGGATCCGGTGACGACCGGGTGCTCACAGGGTCGGGCGACGACATCATCGATGCAGGCCGCGGCGTCGATCTGGTCAAGAGCCGCGGGGGCAACGATCTGGTATTCGGCGGTGCCGGACCCGACCGGATCGTTGGCGGGACCGGTAGCGATCGCATCTATGGGGAGGAGCGTTCCGATGTCATAACCGGCGGCCCCGGCGACGACTACGTCATCGGTGGTCCCGGCAACGACAGGATCAGCGCCGATTTGGGCCGCGACGTCGTGTACGGAGGTCATCCCGACGATCGGAATGCCGCCGTGGCTCCCAGGGTCGACGATGACGTGATCCGCCTGGGGGATGGGGCGGACATGGCATGGGGCGGCAATGGTGACGACTTGATCGTCGGAGGATCAGGCAACGATCAGATCTACGGTGGATTCGGTGACGACAGTATTCACGGGGGTGGAGGGGCAGACACTCTCGATGGTGGGCATGATGCCGACATCATCAACGGTGGCGACGGCGACGACGTGATCGTCGGCGGATCGGGCAGGGACAGGGTGCGCGGAGACGCTGGGGCGGATGAGATCTCGGGAGGCGCCCATCACGACGTGCTCGACGGTGGCGAAGGCAACGATCGTGTGTTCGGCGGCGACGCATCGGACGTCCTGCACGGATCAGGTGGTCACGATTATCTCCTCGGTGGATCCGGCGCGGATCGCATCACCGGTGGCGAAGGCAACGACTGGATCGAGGGGAATGACGGGATCGACACCCTGCGGGGGAGCGCTGGTGACGATCGGATCAGAGCGGGCGATTCCGGGGATATCTCCAACGACTCCTCATTCGGCGGGCCGGGATTCGATGAGATCCTGACGGGTGGGGGAATCGATTTCGCCCACGGAGGCGGGGGAGTCGACTCATGTGATCCTGTCGATCCCGAACGCCGTCCCAAATGCGAATTCAATGCCAATCGCAACTTCTACAACGGGAGCAATCCGTCGGCGCTCAAGCGGGTGGATCGAGAATGGGGCGATGAGGTCGACAAGTGGTTCACCGAGTACGGCGTCGGGGAACTCGCCGATGATGCGGTCGCGATCATGGCATGTGAATCCGCCGGCGACCCCGCCGTGGGCAACTACTCAGCGGGGTCCTTCATACCCGACACTCCGTGGGGCAGGGACCAGTGGGTGGTCGGCTTGTTCCAGCATCGACTCGCCTACTGGCAGGGCCGGGCTTCGAATGCCGGCGTCCCCGGAGCATCCCCCATGGATCCCATCGCCAACATCCGGGTGACGGCCTGGATGGTGTCGCAGCGCCCCGAGAGCGACCCGTTTCGCGATTTCCACTGCGCCACGATCCTCGGTATCAGGCACGGTGCGTCATGAGACGCTATTTGCGGCGGACCAGGGGCTCGAACGAGGTGAATGAGCGCACCTCCGGCCAGCCACCGTCGGCCAATGGGGCGTCGTCGTTCCATCTCATCTGGGATATGCCCCAGGTTCCACTCACGGAGGTCTCGGCGACTCTCGAGATCTTGTCGCTTCCCAGGGTCCGCCGCCTGTACTTCTGGGCACTGCAGGTGTCTTTCGCATCCGATAGGCGCATGCAGGGCGGCGCCCATCTCGGTCTGCAGTGGAATCCCCAGTTCCCCGACTCGACAGCGGTGAACTGGGGCGGATACGCACCGCAACACGAGGGTGGGGCGCTGCTGCGCGGATCACCGTCGCGCCTCCCGAGTGCCAAGAAGGACGTGAACACGAGGGACTTCCCGTGGAAGGCCGGACACAGATATCGACTCCGGGTCACCAAGACCGATGAGGCTCCCACCGGTTTCCACGGCTGGCGGGGCATCGTCACCGACCTCGACGGCGGCGAGATGACCACGGTGCGGGATCTGTATTCGGCGGGGGACTACCTCGTGGCGCCCATGGTCTGGTCCGAGGTGTTCGCCCGGTGTGAGCATCCCCCGGTGTCTGTGCGCTGGAGCGACCTCCAGGCGGCGTCGACAGGAGGAGAGCTGATCAGACCGGAATTGGTCAGGGTCAACTATCAGTCACACCACGATGGTGGGTGTGACAACACATCGGTCGGGTCCGACGAGTTGGGCATCCTCCAGGGGACCGGCGTCGAGCGCCAGGTCCCCCACGGCGCTCTCCTGCCGGTCCCGGGCTCGAGCTAGTGCCCCGACCACAAACGTTTGCCGCGTTCACGACGGCCAGATGACGCCCCCGGCTGTGTCCTCGTCCTCGACGCACGGTGAAGTGCGTCCACG
>JABMPV010000096.1 GCA_013202595.1 bacterium | reverse complement strand
CTGTTCGACGACACGTATCCACCGGCTGCAAAGGCGGCACGAGAGGGTTAGGAGCACCACGGCTCGGGGCGGCCGCATACGCCACGGTCACGAGTGGGGAGGCGAGATGCTGGAGCCGACGACGACCGCTGTCGTCAATATCGGAACGCTGCTGACGGGAGACCTCGGTGCGCCATTTGCCGAGGCGGAGTCGCTGCTGATCGAGAATGGGTTCATCGTTCGTATCGGCGGTGTCACGGCGGCGGACGGTGAACGCGTCATCGATGTCGGCGGGGCCACGGTGGGGCCGGGCCTCATCGACTCACACTGCCATGTGGTGATGGGCGACTACACGCCCCGGCAGCAGACCGTGGGCTTCCTCTCGTCGTACGTGCACGGCGGCATCGTCCAGGCCATCTCACCCGGCGAGATCCACACACCCGGCCGTCCCCGCGAACGCGACGGGGTCAAGGCCCTGGCCGTGGCCGCAGCCCATTGGTGGAAGACGTACAAGCCGAACGGCATGAAGGTGCACGGCGGAGCAGTGGTGCTGGAACCCGTGCTGACGCCGTCGGACTTCATCGAGATCGCGTCGCAGGGTGTCCGCCTGGCCAAGTACGGCTTCGGCAACTACGCCGATCCCGCAGACGGCCTGCCTCAGGTGAAGGCGGCACAGGCTGCGGGGATCAAGGTCATGTGCCACTCCGGCGGCGCATCGATCCCCGGGTCGAAACCGATCACCGTGGAGCACCTGTTGCTGCTGGAACCCGACGTCTGCGGCCATGTCAACGGAGGGCCGACTTCGCTCGACGACGACGGCGTATTGACCCTGGTCAACGACACGGAGTTGATTCTGCAGTTCGTGCAGGCGGGCAACCTGCGCAGCGCGATCCACATCACCAAAGCCGTGCGCGAAGCCGGTGCAGAGCACCGTGTGATCCTCGGTTCGGACACCCCGACCGGAACGGGTGTCATCCCCCTGGCCATCCTCAAGACGATGGCAGAACTGTGCTCGCTGGCCGGCGTCGAACCAGAGATCGCGTGGGCATGGGCGACGGGCAACACGGCGGACGTATACGGCCTCGAATCAGGCAAGGTCGAGGTCGGCCGTCCTGCCGATCTGGTGGTGTGCGATGCGCCCTGGGGGGCGATGGCCGACGATGCGTGCGGCGCCCTGGCACGGGGAGACATCCCGGGAATCAGCGCCGTGATCATCGACGGCGTGGTGCGGGCGTTGCGCAGCCGCAACACGCCTGCCGCGGCGAGATCGGTTACGGTCACGCCGGAAATCCCGCCGCCCCCGGGTTCCAGTCACGTCTAGCCATGTCTGAATGAGAGGAGCAGCGATGAGCACGATCGAGGAAGTCGTAGTACCGGCCAAGGAAGGCCGGGGTGTCTATGTCAAGAAGGGTCAGTTGCTCGACATCGTCGACGTCGAGGGCCACCAGGTCGGCGACATCGTCGCGTGGTTCCGCAACGACCCGTCCGAGTACATGTCTCCGACCCATACGGTCTCGTGCAACGCATCGGTCGGCCTCAAGACCGGGTCGCAGGTCTTCAGCAACCTCCGCAACCCGGTGTTCACCATCCTCAGGGACGATGTCGAGAAGCACGACATCGTCGTGCCGTGCTGTGACCACGAGCGGTACTTCAACGACTACGGACTCACCGGCCACGGTCACTGCCTGGGCAACCTCGAACAGGGTCGTGACCTCATGGGGGAGGATCACGAACTCCACGGCGAGACGGCGTGGAACGTCTTCATGCACAATCGTGTGCTGCCGGACGGCTCGGTCGTGACCGACCCCGCCGCACACCCGGCCGGGACGACGATCACCCTGGAGGCCCACGAGGACCTCGTGGTGATCCTCTCGTCGTGCCCCCAGGACCTCACTCCGTGCAACGACTTCAACCCGACGCCGATGATGCTGCGTGTCAGAGATATGGAGTAGAAGGATGAGCCTGCACCCCACCGACCGTCTGGCCGACTCGCAACGCAAGATTCGCGATCCGTTCCAACTCGACCCGACCCTGTGCATCTACTCGCCGCAGGCAAACCTCGATTCACTCGATCATCCGAGTGTGAAGGCGTGGCAGCAGTTCCTGCAGGACGAGTGGGAACCACCCAAGGCGCAGGGGCGCCGGGTGGCTCTGATCATCCCGTGCACCAAGTACAAGCCGTACAACACCAGCAGGGAGCATCGGGCCATAAACGGGGCTCTGCTATCCGCCGGATGGAGGCCAGAGGGTGACGACTCGACGCCTTCGCAGTTGTTCGAGGTGCTCGACCCGGATGAGGATCATGCTCTCCTCCACACGGGTCCACTTCGCAAGGGCGATGTGAGCCTGGATCGGATCGTCATGTCCGAGCCGCTGGCCATGGTGCCGTATCCCTACATCTACCGGTTCCGCGATGAGCAGAGTCCGGCCACTTCGTACGACGATCCGGGCCTGTTCGAGGGCAGGGGCACGTCCGTCTCGCCGGAGCGGGCCGATTGCTCCGCCGTCGATCTCGGCAACGGCAAGTGGCGCTGGGGGCCCAACGAACGGGCTGCGTTCGCGAAGATGCACAACTTCCTGGTCGACGCGATCGCCACGACCTGGCGGCGGGTCGGCGACCGCTACTCGGCTATCGGGGCCTGGGTCTCGCCCGGGCTGACCCATCGTTCCTTCCTGGCCGATGCCGCTTTGCGCAAGGCCGAAGGCCTGCCCCGCTCCAAGCGAGGACCTGACGGGCCCGTGCCGCTGCGCGGCGTACTGGATCAGCTACCGGGACTCATCGATGTCATGCCGACCCCAACCCATCTCGATGCAGCCAAGGCGGCGCTCGCCGTCCGGCTGAAGAAGGAGGGGCGGTCTGCAGAGCCCGCTGCCGTCAACGCGGTCTATGCCCGCGGCGACGGCAACGACACCCCGCTGGGGTTGCCCGAGGCACTCGACCACCTGGCCATGTGGCTCGACGGCGTCTAGACCGGCCTCTCAGGATCGATCGAGGAACCCGGTGAGCACGGCCGGCACGTCGCGCTCCAATACCCCGGCCTCGTAGCCGCCTTCCTGTACGAACACGGTGGGGAGATCGAGGCCGGCGACCGACTCGCCGATGCGGCCGAAGTCGTTCCCCTCCAGTGCCAGGACTCCGTGAGCAACGTGAGTGTCGACGCCGAGTGCGACGACCAGCGCCTCGGCTTTGTGTCTCCGGATCGTGTCGAGGGCCGCTCCGAGTGCCTCGCTGTATCCGGACCACGCCGTCCCGGTGGCGAGCGGGTAGTTGTGATTTGCGCCCGCACCCGGGCCTGCGCCGGTCTCATCGGCATGTCCGAGGAAGAATGGGAAGTGGACTGTCGGGTCGCCGTGGACGGAGGCAGTGAGCACGTCGCCACGCTCCCAGAACACGGTCTGGGTCCCGTTGCCGTGGTGAGTGTCCACATCGAGGATTGCGGTTCGCATCCCGGCTCGTGCCAGACGGCTCGCTGCGATGGCGGTGTTGTTGAGGAAGCAATAGCCGCCGAAGACCTCGGGCGCGGCGTGATGGCCGGGGGGCCGGCTCAGTGAGTAGACGCTCCGCTCTCCACCGACAACCGCTTCGGCGGCAGCTGCGGCGCAAGACGCCGCTGCAATTGCAGCCTGCCATGTGCCCGAGAGGATCGGGTCCACGTCGTTGGAGTAGATACCCAATTCGGCGTCGATATGGGTCGGCCGCGTCAACGGAGTGCCGGGAACCGGCCTGATGTACGCCACCGCCTCTGCGTGCTCGGGGCTGCCCGTAGCTACTCGCCACCGAGAGTGAGCGCTCTCGAGAAAGGTGAGATAGCGATCTGTGTGGACATCGAGCAGCGAATCGCGTTCCACCTGAGGTGGACGGCGAAGGTCGAAGCCCCCGGCATGGTCGAGACCCTGCAATACCCGATCAGCACGTTCGGCGATCTCGGCGGGTGGCAGCATCGTTCCGCCGAATCGGTGCGGCTCGGTCGGGTCGTGGAGTCGATGGTCCGGATGCGTGAAGACGATCATGACCTGTCTCACCTCTTCGTCGTCTGTCGACACCGCGCCGGCTACGGGTGCGAGTGGCGCGGCATCGATTCAACCATGTATGGTCTGTCTCTAACAGAGTGACAGTACGGGATCAATGGACGGGCCGCCAGTGCCGGTGCGGGCGGACAGAGTGCCGGAAGGTCCCGGGAGGTATTCGATTGGCTGGGGCAGAGTCGGTGATCACCTTTCGAGAAACCCAGATGCGATTCGGTCGCGTCAGGGCACTCGAGCAGTTCGACCTGGATGTCCGGCGGGGCGAGTTCGTGGCGCTTGTCGGGCCGTCTGGCTGCGGGAAGTCCACCGTGCTGCGTCTCGCATCGGGTCTCATCGACGCGACCGGCGGCACAATGGATCGGGCGACAGACAACGTCGGGTACGTGTTCCAGGATGCCACCCTGATGCCGTGGCGCACGGTTCGCGAGAACGTCGAACTCCTCGGCGAATTGGAAGGCATGGACAAGGCCGAGCGCAAGCGCAAGACCGACGAGGTGTTGTCGTTGGTGCGCCTGACCGAGTTCGAGGACCACTACCCACGGACGCTGTCCGGCGGCATGAAGATGCGCGCCAGTCTGGCCCGGTCACTGCTCCTCGACCCCGAACTCTTCCTGTTCGATGAGCCCTTCGGGGCACTCGATCAGATCTCCCGTGCGAGGCTCAATGAGGAGTTGATGGCGCTGTTCGGCGTCAAGCGGTTCAGTTCGGTCTTTGTGACCCATTCGGTGGACGAGGCGACGTTCCTGGCCACTCGCGTGTTCGTGATGTGCGCCCGGCCCGGACGGATCGTCGAGGAGTTTCGCGTTCCGTTCGACTACCCGAGAGACCCTGCCATCCGGTACAGCACCGAGTTCTCGAAGCTGGCCGGTGCGATCGCCGAGGCGCTCAGGGAGGCATCATGACCCTGCACGCCGGTGTCCCGGAGACCCAGGAGATCTTCGAGGAGGAGTTCACCGACACGGGTACGTGGCGCGAAGGTGCCATGACCACGATGAAGAACTCAGTCCCTCCACTCCTCGTATTCCTCGTGTTCCTCGGGTTCTGGTACCTCATGACGTATCTCGTGCTCGATCCCGGCAGGCGGTGGCTCCTCCCGCCCCCGCATGAGGTCGTCACAGAGGGATTCCTCGTCTGGGATACCTTCTTGGAGATCATGGAGGGCTTGTGGCTGAGCACGAAGGTCGCCTTGATGGGGCTGGCCATAGCCTGGGTGATCGGCTCGACGATGGCATTGATGATGAGCCAGGCGAAGTGGATCGAGCGGTCGCTCTACCCGTGGGCAGTCGCATCGCAGACCGTTCCGATCCTCGCCCTCGTGCCGATCATCGGCTTCTGGTTCGGATTCGGCGTGACGTCCCGGGTGATCGTCTGCGTGATCATCTCGCTGTTCCCGATCGTCATCAACACGCTCACTGGACTGCTCAGCGCCGACAGGGGACTGCACGCGTTGCTATCGCTCCACGGTGCCAGTCGGTGGACCCGTGCCACGAAGCTCCAGATCCCGGCCGCCCTGCCTCACATCTTCACCGGATTGCGGACGGCCGCGGGGCTGTCGGTCATCGGGGCCATCGTTGGAGATTTCTTCTTCGGCCGCGGCAAGCCGGGCCTCGGGCTACTGCTCGACAAGTACGCCTCGCGGCTCCAGTCGGAGGAACTGCTGGCGACCGTGTTCGTGGCGTGCATGTTGGGCATCGTCGTCTTCTGGGGCTTCGGAGCCATGGGCCGTCGCATCGTCGGCGCCTGGGATCCATACTGGGCGGGAGAGCAAGATGCATGACCGGCCGAAGCGAGAAGTTCACGAGAGGGAAAACGCGCAAACAACGAACGAAAGGAGCGCGTGATGGGTAGCAGGAGGAGGGGGCGTATGGCGCCGCTGATGAGGACGATTGCGGTGCTCGGTGCCTTTGCGCTGGTGATGACCGCGTGCGGTGACGATGATTCGGGGGGCGGAGAGAGCCGCGAGGGCGTGCTTGCAGGCAAGTGCCCCGACCCCGTGGTGATGCAGATGGACTGGGAACCCGAGGCCGAACACGGAGGCCTCTACGAGATGGTGGGAGACGGGTACGCCATCGACACGAGCGTGAAGCGCGTGACCGGCCCGCTCATGGCGTCGGGTGAAGACACAGGCGTGGACATCGAGATCCGAATCGGCGGAAATGCGGTTGGCTTCCAGCAGACCGGGTCGCTGATGTATCAGGACACGGACATCTTCCTCGGCATGATCCGCTTGGTCGAGGCCATGGAGTTCCATGAGGATCTTCCGTTGGTCGGCGTATTCGCCATGTTCGAGAAGAGCCCGTTCTCGGTCTACTGGGACCCGGAGACCTATCCCGATGTGGAGACCGTCGCCGATCTCAAGGATGAGGGCGTCGTGATCATGCTCGGACGTCCCGACTCGTTCCAGGACTACTGGCTCGCCAGGGGCATCATGGATGAGTCGCAGATGGATCTGAGCGACATGGGCAAGCCGGCAGCCTTCATCGGCCGCAACGGTGAGTGGGCCGAGGCCGGGTTCGCGACTGCGGAGCCGTTCCTGTACGAGTTCGAGGTTCCGGAATGGGGCCGACCGGTCAAGGTGCAGTTGATCCATGACACCGGGTGGGAGGAATACTTCCAGGCCATGGCGGTTCGAACCGCCGATCTCGAAGCCGAGACCGATTGTCTCGAACTGCTCGTCCCGATCATGCAGCAGTCGATCGCCGACTACTACGCCGACCCGGCTGCGACGACATCGCTCATCCTCGAGTTGGTCGATGCCTACGAGACCGGCTGGATCTACACGCAGCCCGGAGCCGACTTCTCGATCGCCAGGCAGCTCGAACTCGGCATCGTCAGCAACGGTGCCAATGGCTATGTGGGTGACTTCGACGACGCTCGCGTCTCGGGGTTGTACGACCTGGTGGCAGAGGTCACGCCGATCGATGTCTCAGGGTTGAATCCGACGGACGTCTACTCCAACGAGTTCATCGATACCTCGATCGGGCTCGGCGGGTGACAAGCCGATCGATCAGGGTCGCGGCCGCCCAGACCAGGGTGGTCGTGGACCCTGATCCCGAACTGAACGTTGCCCGGGCGACCGATCTGGTCGCCCGGGCCGCGCGCGACGGTGTCGACGTGCTGTTGTTCCCAGAGGGCTACCCCGGGCCGATTCTGCGCCGCCCGACACGCCAGTTCGACGCGAGAGAACGAATGGCCGAATCCGCGTCCGACAACGGTGTTGCCCTGTGCTGGAGCGGTATGGAATTGTGTGACGACGGCCTGTATCGGCTCGTCGTGTATGTCGTTGATGCCGACGGCAGACAGTTGTTGCGGTACCCGCGTGCCCATCCGGCCACGATCCCACCCCATGAGACGGACGTGTGGGTCGCACCGGGTGACGACCTCGGGTTTGTGACCATCCACGGTGTCCCCATCGGCGTCGTCGTGTGTTCCGAGTTGTGGGTGCCCGAGACGACCCGGGTCCTGGCCTTGCGGGGCGCCGAGCTGATTCTGTCTCCGGCAGGTGGCGGGTTCACGACGCTCACATCCAATTGGCAGGCGATCGTGCGTGCCAGGGCGATAGAGAACAACTGCTACGTGATGCTGACCAACAACATATGGGTCGAGGAGATGGGCGCAGCGATGATCGCCGGGCCCGAGCACATCGCATCGGCGTCGGGTTTCGAGGAGTTGGTGACGGCGACACTCGATCTCGATCGTGTCCGCTGGCTGCGGGACCGCGACGACTCACTCGTCGACCCCAAGCAGTTCTGGTCCATCCCAGGACTGACGAGAGCCCGCAGGCCCGAGCTGTACGGCGACCTGGTGAAGCCTGCCGAGGATCTGTACGACTTCTTCACCGACCCGGGCGGTGGGGTCGGGTGACCGGCTCCCTGGTACGCGGGCGCTACGTCCTGACGTCTGCAGATCCACCGGTGATTCCCGACGGTGCCGTCCGCATCGTCGGGGCGAGGATCGATGCTGTGGGAACCTGGGCCGACCTCCGGTCACGGTTCCCCGACGACGAGGTGTCGGGCGGCGAGCACGATCTGGTCACGTCGGGGTTCGTCAACACCCACGGGCACTTCTCTGAGGCACTGGTCACCGGTCTCGCGAAGCACCTGACGTTGTGGGAGTGGGTCGGATCGCTGGTGGGCCCCGTTGCCGCCCACCTCGACGACGAGGCGGCCTATGTCGGGACCCTCGTGGGTGGAATCCAGATGCTGCAGAGCGGCATCACTGTCGCCAACGACATGTTCGTGTGCGATCCGGAGCCGGGCCGGCCGGTCACACCCGGAGTCGTGCGCGCACTGGACGATCTCGGGTTGCGGGGTGTGGTGTCCTTTGGGGCAGGGGACGTTCGGGGCGCGCCCATCTCTGTGCTGATGGATGAGCACGCCGCTCTCGCCGAGGCTGCAGCGGCCAGCAGGCTGTCGCGGTTCCGGGTGGGCATCGCTGCACTCGGCGCCCAGTCCGACGAACTGCACTATGCGAGTGTCGACCTGGCGGTGAGCGGCGGGCACGGCGTCCACATCCATCTCCAGGAGGTCAGGGAGGAGGTCACGGCGGTCCGGCTTCGCCATGGCGCCACTCCGATCGGCTACTGCGCCCGCACAGGGTTGTTCGAGGCACCCACCATTGCGGCGCACTGTGTGTGGGTCGGCGCAGCCGATCGTGAGACGCTCGCACGCCATGGAGTCGGGGTCGCCCACAATCCCGTCTCCAACATGATCCTGGCGTCGGGAGTGTGCCCCGTGACCGAGTTGCGCCGCCTGGGCGTCGACGTGGGTATCGGGGTCGATGGACCGGCCAGCAACGACAGCCAGGACATGCTCGAAGCGATCAAGACGACTGTGCTCCTGCAACGGGTGGACAAACTGCTGCCGCAGGCCTTCACGGCGGAGGAGGCCTTTGAGATGGCCACCATCGGGGGCGCCCGATCGCTCGGTCTCCAGGATGATCTCGGCTCACTCGAGCCGGGGAAGGCAGCCGATCTCGTCGTGTTCGACGGCACGATGCCATCGATGGCGGCGGCCCACGATCCCATTGCGGTCGTCGTCTATGTCGCGGGACCCCGAGAGGTCAAGGACGTCTGGGTGGCCGGACGGCGGTCGGTGCAGGACGGCCGGGTGGTCACCGTGGACCCGGTCGAGGTCGCCGAGCGGGCCCGACCGATCGCTCGCAGGATCGCAGCTGCCGCCGGCCTGGTCTGAGGGGCGGGCGTTCAGCCGGGTTCGGTGATCGGTTCGAGGATCACGACGGCGGTTTCGGTGGATCGCAGCGCTGCGTACTGGTCGAGATCCTTGTCGATCTCCTGCCACCGGGCCCAGAGCCGTGATCGATCTTCCCCCTGGGCGGCCCTTCCTCGAACCGGAAACCCGCCGCCGGAAACGGTGACCCGCGCCTCGGGCCGGGCCTGGAGGTTGAGCCACCATGCAGGCTCGCCCGACGACCAGCCGTTCATCGCCATCGTCACCAGGTTCTGACCGTCCTCGAAGTACCCGAGGATGACGCTGCGCTCCTCGCCGCTGCGCCGCCCGATGGTGGTGAGTCGCAGGGTGCCCCATCGGCCCGGCTTGGGGCGCCACAGGCCGATCTTCCCGCGAGTGATCCGATACATCCCGCGATGTGTGTGCCAGGCAAGGCGGACAAACCATCGCGGAGGGACCCGCACTCGCTTGGAGGACATCGCTCAGCCTTTCACCGTCGCGGCGATTTCGACACTCGTCGCTTGGCATTATTACACCCGTCGAGTTCGAAGCCCGCCCTCTTTCCCACTCATCCACAACATTCGGTCATACCTCGCATCGAAGGCGATCGGTCGCTGGCGGACGGCTGATAGTTGAGTCGAGGCAACCGGGCTGAGAAGACGAGGCCAGTGAAATCCTGACAGAGGTGCTTGAGGGGCCTCTGTGAGTAGTTGACCAGGCTTGCCCGCGCATGGGCGTCCGCCATGCACCAATGGCGATGCCCCGTAGATTCCATCTCGACAAACACGCAATCTTGACGGCCGCAGGTGTACAATTCGATCGTGCCCAGCACACGTATCTTGGGGGACCACCGTGGCACGTTCGAAGGCTGAGATTCGGACCAGTAGCGATCCCGGATACTGCGCTCAGTTGGTCGATCTGGCGGCAGAGTTTCTCTGCGTGCTTCGCCGCGACGGGACCATGGCGATGGCCAACCCGGCCTGGCGTCGGTTCCTGGGCTTCCCGCCGGAGTTGTTCGACTCGTTGTCGATGCGCGATCTGCTCCATCCGGATGACCTCGAGCGCGTCATCCCCGTCACCCCCGTCACCCCCGTCACCATGGAGTCCTCGATGGCGGTTGAAGGTGTCATGGGCCGGGTGCGATGCGCCGATGGCGAGTACCGAATCGTGTCATGGCGGGTCCTCCCGGCACCCGATCCGGGGCTCTTCTACATGTTGGGACAAGATGCCTCCGGGGCGCATTCGGCGAAGGCCCTCGGGGCCGAACTCGGTCAACTCCACCTCGATCTCACCGCCCTCGGGGAGATGCGCGACCACCTTGATCTGTGCCTCACGATGGAGGAGGGATGCCAGGTCATCACCCGGTTCTGCCACGAGGTGATGAATGGGTGGCCGGGCGAGGTGTGGATCGTCAACTCCTCCCGGAACCTCCTGGAACGGATCGCCTTCTGGGGCCGCGGCGCAGAGGACCCAGGGCAGGTCATGATGATGGAGTTCAGCGATTGTTGGGCCATGAGAGGAGGCAAGCGGTACGTCACCGGCCAGAAGGGCTCCGAACTGCGCTGCAAGCATCTCCTTTCCGGACCCGAGCGATCGCTCTGCACGCCGCTCAAGGGGCCAGGCGAAGTCTTCGGCCTGCTGACGACGTGGGACTCGGCGGCGTACGACGACGCCTCATGGGGGGCCTATCTGCTCCGGACCGATGGGGTCACCGACGTACTGTCGATGGGGTTGGCCAACCTCCTGCTCCGCGAGTCGTTGCGGGACCAGTCGATCCGCGATCCCCTGACGGGTCTGTTCAATCGCCGGTTCATGGAGGAGACCTTCGACCGGGAACTGGCCCGAGCCCGTCGGCATGCATCGGCCGTCGGGGTGATCATCCTCGATGTGGACAACTTCAAGATGTTCAATGACGAGTTCGGCCATCGGGCCGGCGATTCAGCGCTCATCGAGTTGGCCACCGTCCTTGCTAAGAACACCAGGATTGAGGACATTGCATGCCGCATGGGCGGCGAAGAAAAGATCGCAAAAGGCGCTACGATGACGAAAACGCTGCTTCCCGACCTGCGCATGTACGCAAGAAGTCGTCACCTGAAACGGGCGCAGGCGCCGCCTTCAACGGCACAGGGAGGCGATATCCCGTTCGAGCAGGCCATGTCCAAT
>JABMPV010000095.1 GCA_013202595.1 bacterium | reverse complement strand
GCCGGCCAGATCCTCGGTGTCGTCGAGGAGGTGGTCCCCGAACCGGGCGGGAGCGTGGTCACCACCATCGACATGGGCACGCAGACGGTCCTCGAGGAGTCACTCGTCGATGGCCTGCTGGTGGCCCGCCAGGAAGGCGAGCCGGTCGTCAGAGCTGCCGGCGTGGTAATCGATGCACGGGACGGGTCTGTGATCGCGATGGCCTCGGCGCCCTCGTTCGATCCCGGCGTCTTCAGCGACGGGCTCCTCAGCGAGGATGAGTGGGCGACCATCTCGGAGAACGCCGCACTCAACAATTTCGCCATCCAGGGCCTGTACCCACCCGCATCGGCGTTCAAGGTGGTGCCGTACACGCTTGCGATCGAGAACGAGCTCTACCCGGTGCTCGAAAACGTCTATCAGGATGAGACCAAGGTGGCCACCTACTCGGCCCGCCTGGATCCGACCGATCGCACATCGTTCTTCGCAGACGGCCTCCTGCTGTTCCCCGAGACGCCACCGCTGAAGGATTGGACCTGCGGCTCACTCCTCGAAAACCTCACATGCTCCAACGGCGGCCATGGCCTGGTCAACATCCACTCGGCCCTCACGAGGTCGTCCAACCAGTACTTCTGGGGAATCGCACTCGAGATCTGGAACGCCCGGAGCTCCGACATCCCCGAGGATCTGCTCCAGCAGTGGTCGCGCACCCTCGGCTTCGGCGCGGAGACGGGCATCGACCTCCCATTCGAACAGGAGGGGCTCGTCCCCGATCGAGAGTGGTTCCAGTACCACCAGACCAACGACACCGGCCTGGTGCGCTCCGAGGGCGGCTGGTCCGGTGGTGACGTCATGAACATCGCGATCGGCCAGGGTGCCATGTCGGTCACGCCACTGCAATTGGCCAACGCCTACGCCGGCCTGGTCAACGGCGGGACCCTGTGGAGGCCGCGGGTGGTCGACAGCATCAGGGACTCTGAGAACAACACCATCTTCACCAACCCGCCCAGCCCGATCCGGATCTTCGAGATATCCGGCGCCACCGTCGCCAGTCTCCGCAACGACCTCAGTGGCGTGGTGACGACGGGGACCGCGAAGGTGGCCTTTTCCGACTTCGGACCGGGTCTCGACCAGGTCGGAGGAAAGACCGGCACCGGCCAGATCGGGAGGCAATTCGAGCGGCCCGACGGCACGATGGAGGACGTCACCCATTCGTGGTTCGTCGGCGTGATGCCGCTCGACAACCCGCAGTACATCATCGCGGTCGTGATCGATCAGGGCGGGTCCGGTGGGTTGATCGCCGCACCCACGGCGCGCAGGATCATGCAATACCTCCAGGGCGGCGAAGACCAGATGACCCCGGTTCGGTCGGGGGAGAACACAGAGCGATGAGCACGGGAGTCGAGATCGCCCCCAGGGCGACGAGGACCAGACCGGATTTGATACTGGTGTTCGCCGTCGGCGCACTCAGCATGCTCGGATTGCTGATGCTGTACACCATCACCGCTCCGAAACTGGAGGCGGCCGGATTGTCCCGTACGACGAACGTGACCCGCCAGGCAGTGTTTGCCGCAGTCGGGTTCGCGGCGTTCCTGGGCATGTCATTCATCAGCGATCGGACGTGGAGGCTACTCACGCCGATCGTCTATGGCGGATCGCTCGCTTTGCTGATCATGGTTCTGTCTCCGCTCGGCTCATCCCGCCAGGGCGCACAGCGCTGGATCGACCTGGGGCCCATTGACATCCAGCCGTCGGAGTTCGCCAAACTCGCGGTGATCCTGGCGCTCGGGTTGCTGTTGGCGACGGTGGAAGAGAACCGGATGAAGTGGCTGCGGATCGCAAAGACGTTTGCGATCGTGTCGGTCCCCTCTGCGTTCATCTTCCTGCAGCCCGACCTCGGGACCATGCTGGCGTTCGGGTTCGTCGCGGTGGTGATGCTGTTCGCCGCAGGGACCACCGTCCGCCAATTGGGCCTGCTGCTGCTCATTGCGGTCGTCGCGCTGCTGATCGCTTTCGAACTCGACATCCTCAAGGAGTATCAACTCGACCGGATCACGGGGTTCCTCAACGCCGGCGAGCAGACACTCGACATCAACTACAACCAGAACCAGAGTCAGATCGCCATTGGCAACGGCGGGCTGTTCGGTGCCGGGCTGTTCGAAGGAACCCAGACGAATCTGGCGTTCGTGCCTGCTCAGACCACCGACTTCGTCTTCACCGCGGTGGGCGAGCAACTCGGGTTCGCCGGCGGCGTGCTCACCCTCGGCCTGTTCCTCCTGATCATCTGGAGGCTGCTGATCATCGGCGCGAGCGCAAGGGACGGATTCGGGCGGATGGTGGCCACCGGCACAGCGGCATTGATCGGCTTCCATGTGTTCGTCAACGTGGGCATGGTCGTCGGGCTCTTACCCGTGACGGGTCTCCCGCTCCCGTTCATGAGCGAGGGCGGATCGTTCTATCTGGCCATGTCGGCGGCCATGGGAATCTCCCACGCCATCTGGCTGCGCCGCTCACGCGTACCGGGCGAACGCCATCTCCTCTGAGAGCGCGCTCAGACGGGTTGCGGGCCCAATCACGTCTTGGCTTGCGACCCACCGAACCGTGATCCCGGGGCGAGTCTCTCTGCGGGCGCTCTGAGTCGGGGCGCCGCGAAATCTCGTCGCTGCAGCGGGCTAGCCTTGCCCGCCATGGAGCGAAGGAACGGACCGGGCTGGCTCGAGGTGATCTGCGGCCCGATGTTCTCGGGCAAGAGCGAAGAGCTGATTCGCAGGATCACCCGCTTTCAGATCGCACGGATACCGGTGCAGACGTTCAAGCCTGCGCTCGACGACCGCTACGCGACCAACGAAGTCGTGTCGCACAGCGCCCTGTCGGTCGCTGCAGAATCGGCCACCGACAGCGCTCAATTGCTCGAGGGCGTCAGGGATCAGACCCAGGTGGTCGGCATCGACGAGGCGCAGTTCTTCGACATGGGTCTGGTGGACGTCGCTGCTCAACTGGCAGGGAGTGGCCGCCGCGTGATCGTCGCAGGATTGGACCTGGATTACCTCGGACGGCCGTTCGAGCCGATCCCGACACTGATGACGAGGGCGGAGTACGTCACCAAGAGCCTGGCCGTCTGCCATCGTTGCGGAGGAGCCGGGATGTTCACCCAGAGAGTGATCGACAGCGACGAATTGGTCGTCCTCGGGGCGACCGACTCCTACGAAGCGCGCTGCCGATTCTGCTACGACCCGGGGGAGTCGCATCAGCCGAGTCTTCTGTCCGACGAAGGCTGAGACGTTGGCTCCCGGGCGTCGGTCCCGCAGGCTGGTACTCTCTCGCCGGTAGTCAGGCGGGCGTGACGCGCCCACCATCGCGAAGCCCCTCGACACGGAGCGCGGAATGCACGTTAACGACGTCATCGATCGGCCGACCTCGCCATCGATGTGCCATTCGCCCGGAGGCCCCGGTGGAACCGGGATCTCTGTAGTCGACGGGGCTCGTCACCCCGGCCCGCATTGGCGGGCCCCTAAGGAGTACACGTATGGGTTTGTTCCGCAAGCGGGGGACCGAAGTGGTTCGCCGGGGCGTCGGGGACGCTGCGCTCGAAGAGAGGACGACACGTCGGGTCGGCGGTGAGACCGTCGAGATCAGGCGTGTTCGGGAAGCCGAGCCGGTCAAGGCACCGAAGCCCAAGAGCGGCGGAGGTCGTTCCAAGGGCGGCGGGTCGCGGTCGCCTGCATCGACCAAGGACCGTTCGCGAGGCGGTCGCTCACAGGACAAGAGCAGAGGCCGCCGCGAGGAGCGCACCAGGGATCGCGAAGAGGTCATCCTCCCCCCTGAGACCGAGCGCAAGCAGATGCTCGTCCGTCGGACCCCCCATCAGACGCAGATAGTCGTCCTCGAGGGCGCGTTGCTGGTCGAGCACTACGTGGCCCGGTCGGACAAGAGGTCGCTGGCCGGCAACACCTACCTGGGCAAGGTGCGAAATGTCCTTCCCGGTATGGAGGCTGCCTTCATCGATTTCGGTGAGTCCAAGAACGGTGTTCTCTACGCCGGTGACGTTGCCGTAGGCCCCACCGAGAGCGGTAAGGGACGCCGCCCTCGCATCGAGAAGGCACTGTCTGTCGGGGACGAGGTCCTCGTCCAGGTGGTGAAGGACGCCATGGGCCACAAGGGTGCGCGCCTCACCAATCAGGTGAGCCTTCCCGGGCGGTACCTGGTCCTGGCACCCGAATCGGACATGCGTGGCATCAGCCGCCGTTTGCCCGACGCGGAGCGCGAGAGATTGCGCCAACTGGTCGCCGAACTCAAGCCAAAGGGCTACGGGATCATCGTGCGCACGGCTGCCGCCGGGGCCACCAGGGAAGACTTGCAGGCCGACATCGCCCGCCTCATCGCCACATGGGAGTCCATCAAGGCCGAAATCCCCAGGGGCGGCGCTCCTCGCCTGCTCTATCAGGAGCCCGGCCTGGTGTTGCGGGTCATCCGTGAGCACTTCACCCGCGACTTCAAGCGCTTGATGATCGACGAGGACGACATCCACGACGAAGTCGTCAGCTACCTCAAGGCGACCGACCCCGATCTGGTCGAGCGGGTCAAGCGATACGAGGACGAGTTGTCGCTGTTCGAGCGGTTCCACGTGGAGGATCAGCTCAGGAAGGCGCTCGACACCAAGGTGTGGCTGCCATCGGGTGGGCACATCGTCGTCGAGAGCACCGAGGCGCTCACCGTGATCGATGTCAACACCGGCCGCTTCGTGGGGCACTCGAATCTCGAAGAGACGGTGCTCCAGAACAACCTCGAGGCTGCGGAGGAGATCGCCCACCAGCTGAGGTTGCGTGACATCGGGGGCATCATCGTCGTCGACTTCATCGACATGGT
>JABMPV010000094.1 GCA_013202595.1 bacterium | reverse complement strand
TGGTCGTCGTGGTCGTCGTGATGGACGTGCTGGTCGAGGTGCTGGTGGTGATCGCCTCCGAATCGCCCCCTCGGTCGCATGCTGTGACGAGGAGCGCAAACACGGCGAGGATGGCAAGGGGTCGGCGCATCGAGCGAGATCGTACCCGGGTATACCGGTTTTCTACCGCGGGCGAGATCCCCGCGGACCACTGGCTCCAAGCGGGCCGGAGGTGGTCAAGTTCCACAGGCCACTTGCCATCAGCAGGATGGCCATCCCCACTTCGTGAGGAGAGGCGTCCGAACTGACGCGCAAGCCACGTCGCCCGGACTTGATGATGACGCCCGATCGGTCTCCGCGCCCCGAATAGCACTCACCCAGCGACCAAGAGCGATAACTCCTCTCGCCCAATGCGATGATGAGCCTCCTCTCTTCGGCGCCTGGCCCCATGTCGGGCATCGGACGCCTCACCACGAGTGGCTGATCATCGATCAGACCCTCCGCCTGGATGTCGCGGAACTTACCCTTCCCGGGGATGAAGGTGATATACCCATCGGTGGCACCCGAGATCGTCGTGACGAAGGATGGGGGGTCGTAGTCGACCGTCAGTGGGCCCGCGGGCCCTCGTAGCCGGCAATGCTGCCACCCCGGTGGCTGGAGGTGCGCGCCTTGAGGAACCCGGTCACGTACGAGTCCGTGCCCCGGAGAGACGCTGCCTTCGGCAGTCGATGTGAGATACCTCCATGGCAAGGAAGGATACGCACGCTCTCTGCCGCAATATCGGGCCGATTCACAGACCTCCCCGGGTAGCGCGGCAACGGTCGTCAACGGCTGATCTCAGAGTATGCCGGCCGCCCCTCCCGGTACCCTGCCCGCCATGCCGAGTGACATCAATCTCAAGGACAAAGTCGTGCTCGTGACCGGTGCCAGTCGCGGCATCGGTGAGGCAATCGCCAGGGCCTGCTCCAAAGCAGGCGCCGCAGTGGTGCTGGCCTCCCGCCGGCAGGACGGCCTCGATGAAGTGGCTGCCTCCATCAAAGGCGAAGGAGGCACAGCACTCCCGATTGCCGCTCACATGGGTCACCCCGACGAGGTGGACGCACTCTTCGAGCGCGCCGTCGCCGAATTCGGCACCATCCACGGCCTGGTCAACAACGCGGCGACCAACCCGTACTTCGGGCCGATGCTGGGCATCTCGGATTCCGCCTTCGACAAGACCATCGAAGTGAACCTCAAGGGCTACCTCTCCACCATCAGAGCGTTCGCACGGCAGGCCGAGGCGGGGGGATCCATCGTCAACATCGCCAGCGTGCTCGGCATGCGGGCGGCTCCACTGCAAGGGGTCTACGGGATCACTAAGGCAGGAGTCATCTCGCTGACCCAGACCCTCGCAGCAGAGTTGGGGCCGGGCGGAGTCAGAGTCAATGCGATCGCCCCCGGCCTCGTCGAGACCCGCTTCGCCCAGACCCTCGTGGACGACGACGAACTGCGCGCCATGTTCACATCGAGGGCGCCACTGCAGCGCCATGCCCAACCGGACGAGATCGCCGGTGGGGCCGTGTACCTGCTGTCGGATGCGTCGTCGTACGTGACCGGCCACACGCTGGTCGCCGACGGCGGCATGACAGCCACCTGAGGCATGGTCTCAGTTCAGAAGCACGCCCGAAACGGTCCGGTGAAATAGAGTCTTCCCAGCGTGCTCTTCCCCACCGTCCAATTCGCCATCTTCTTCCCGATCGTGTTTCTCGGGAACTGGCTGCTCATGCAGCACAAGACCAGATGGCGCGTCTTCATGCTCATCGCCTCGTACTACTTCTACGGGTCGTGGGACTGGCGGTTCATGGGGTTGCTGGCCGGGGTCACCATCGTCAACCAGGGCGCCGCGATGGTCATCTCCCGCGCCGAATCGCAAAGCACCCGACGCTGGGCGCTCATCGGTGCCCTCACGGCCGACCTCGGCGCGCTCGCCTTCTTCAAGTACTACGGGTTCTTCGTCACGTCGGTGACATCGGTGCTCGGGCGGATAGGCCTCGAGGCAAATCCGCCCCTCCTCGAGGTGATCCTGCCCGTCGGCATCTCCTTCTTCACCTTCCAGGCGATCAGCTACGTCATCGATGTCTACCGGGGCGATCTCCAGGCGTCCCCGTGGCTGGATGCGGCCGTCTACCTGGCCTTCTTCCCCCAGTTGGTGGCCGGGCCGATCGTTCGAGGAACCGAGTTCCTCCCCCAGTTGAACCCTCCGAGGGATCCCCGGCGATTGGACACCACGAAGGCCTTCTATCTCATCGCCATCGGCCTGGCCAAGAAGGTGGTGATCGCGGACTTCCTGGCCACCAACATCGTCGATCAGGTCTTCGCAGGGCCCCAGTTCCACGGCGGCCTCGAGATCCTCATCGCGATGTACGCCTACTCGGTGCAGATCTACGCCGACTTCAGCGCGTACAGCGATATCGCGATCGGCGTCTCCCTGCTCCTCGGCTTCAAGCTGCCCGACAACTTCAATTCGCCGTATGCCGCACTCAACGTCAGGGACTTCTGGCGCCGATGGCACATGACGCTCTCGCGATGGCTGCGGGACTACCTCTATGTGCCGCTCGGAGGCAACAGGGGCAGATCACTGCTCACCTACCGCAACCTGATGCTGACGATGCTCCTCGGGGGACTCTGGCACGGAGCGGCGTGGCGCTTCGTGGTGTGGGGAGGCCTGCACGCCATCTGGTTGACCGGTGAGCGGATGCTGGAGCGCTACCGAGACGCCAGGAACATCCCCGAACCCGACTCCCCCATCGGCAATGCTCTGCGGCGCATCTGGACGTTCCACCTGATCACGATCGCCTGGGTGTTCTTCAGAGCCGACTCGGTCGGAACGGCCCTCGAACTGCTCGGGCGCGTAGTGACCGCCTTCGGAGCGGGAGCCACGCTGATCACACCGGGCGTCCTCCTGGCGATTGCTGTGGGGATCGGCGCCCAATACGTGTCCAAGTCGACTGTCAATCACGGCCTGATCGCGTTCTCGAGACTCGGGCCGGCCGTCCAGGGTCTCGCCCTCGCGTTCACCCTGGTGATCATCGACGCTCTCGGCCCTGAAGGCGTAGCCGCCTTCATCTACTTCCAGTTCTGATGACGAGCAGCAAGCGCACCACCGAGGGCCGCCGACTGAGACCGGCCGCACACGCACTGTTGACGGTCCTGGTCGCCCTGGTCATGGCTACGTTCCTCAACAGCGACACGCTGCTGAAGACGGCAGAACGCCAGCCACTGGGCAGCAGGACCCGGGCGATCGCCGTTGGGGTGATGGAACCCATCGTCTCCATCAGCGACACCTTCCGGCTGGATCGACCGAGAGCGATGCTCGACAGTCTTCTGGGAAAGGGGGACGACTCCGCCGCCGTGGCAGTCACGACGACCACCACATCCACGACCATCGCACCCGACCCGGGCGTGACCACCACCAGCAGCACGACTACCACGACCTTCGCCGCCCGGCCGGTCTACACGGCCGATGAGCCACTGAAGTTGTGGATCATCGGCGACTCGTTCATCGAGCACTCGGGGCCGTCGCTGCAAGCCGACATCGCCGAGACCGGGGCAGTCGAAACCGAGATCGACTTCCGATTCATCTCCGGCCTCATCCGCCCCGACGTCTTCGACTGGCCGGCTCACGTCACGGCCCGACTCCCTGTGGTCCAGGCCGACGTGGTGGTTGCCCAATACGGGGGCAACGACGGCCAGGAGACCTACGTCGACAACGTGCTGGTGGCGCCGTCGGATGAGGCGTGGCAGGCGCTGTACAAGGAGCGGGTGCTGGAGGTGATGGACATCGTCCTGGCGTCGGGCGTCGAGGAGATGTACTGGCTCGGCCTGCCGATCATGCGCGACGAAGCATTCAGCGCCAACGTCCGGATCATGAACGCGATCTATGCCGAGGCCGCATCAGAGCGTGACCTGGTGACCTTCATCGACGTGTACGACTTCTTCGCCGATGATGACGGCGAGTTCTCAACGCTCCTGGAGAACTCATCCGGCGACCTCGTTGCGATGCGCACCCCCGATGGCGCTCACTACACATGGGATGGCGCCTACAAGCTGACCGACATGGTGGCCCAGGTCATCATCGACGACCTCGGTCTGCCGCCCAGATCGTGACGGGTGGCGCTTCTGCCCCGGACGCGACGAATCCGGAGAGCTGACCCTCCGGATTCCTCGAAGATCGATTCCGCTAGTTGCGGCGATCAGTACGGGGACGTGCCTCATTCACGGTGAGGCTGCGTCCTCCGCCGTCGGCTCCGTCGAGCTCCTCGATGGCCTTGCGTGCCTCATCATCCGAAGCCATCTCGACGAACCCGAACCCGCGGGAGCGGTTGGTGTCGCGATCCTGGATGACCTGCGCGGAGTCCACTGTGCCGTACTCGACGAACAGATTCTCCAGGTCCTCCGAAGTGAAGTTGAAGGGAAGGTTCCCAACATAGATATTCATGTCCGGGCTGCTGCCTCTCTATCTACCTGCCGGGTGCTGCCCCGGCTTGATCCACAGACAAAGACGACAAATCCCGGCGGACCAGAGGAGTACAGCCCCTGTGGACAACGCGGTGAACTCGCAATATCTGCGACGCGAAGAATAGCGATCGCGACCACAGCGGTGCATCCCGAATTGGTTCTCTGTGTGCTCCTTCGGGAACCCGATATCACCCCAGGCACCCCGAAGTGGGCGATGCGCACCAACCGGCATACTCGCTCCCGAAGATGCGTAGCCTCTGTGCATGAGCGACTATCGACCTCCCCTCGCGGACATCAGCTTTGCCCTCACCGACCTCGTCGATCTCGAGCGGCTCCGAACCATCGACGAGTACGCCCACATCGATGCCGACCTCCTCGACAGCGTGCTGTCCGAAGCAGGCCGATTCATGGCCGAGGTCATCGCTCCTCTCTGTCGCATCGGCGACTCGGTCGGCACCATCCGGAACGAGGACGGGACGCTGACCACGCCCGACGGATACAAAGAGGCCTATGCGATGCTCGTCGAGGCCGGCTGGCTGGCGGCCGCCTTCCCGGAACAGTGGGGCGGCGGCGGCCTCCCCTACGTGGCCGGCATGGCCATCCAGGAGATGCTGACGCAATCCGACATGGCGTTCTCACTGTGCCCGATGCTCACGTATGCGGCAGATGAACTGCTCATCGAGCACGGCACCGAGGAACAGCAGGGCACGTACCTGGAGAAGCTCGTCACCGGCGAGTGGACGGGGACCATGGTCCTCACCGAAGCCCAGGCAGGGTCGGATGTCGGAGCCCTGACCACCAAGGCAGTTCCTCAGGACGATGGGACCTACAGGATCACGGGCACCAAGATCTTCATCACCTGGGGCGACCACGACCTCACCGACAACATCATCCATATGGTCCTCGCCCGCACCCCCGACTCGCCGCCGGGGACACGGGGCATCTCCTGCTTCATCGTGCCGAAGTTTCTCGTCGAGTCGGACGGCTCGATCGGTGCAGCCAACGACGTGACCTGCGTCTCCATCGAGCACAAGTTGGGTATCCACGGGAGCCCAACATGTGTGCTGTCGTTCGGCGACGCCGGCGAAGGATCCGTCGGCTACCTGGTCGGCGAGGAGAACCAGGGCATGCGGTACATGTTCACGATGATGAACAACGCCCGCCTGCAGGTTGGCCTCGAAGGTCTCGCAATGGCTCAGCGGTCCTATCAGCAGGCAGTGGAGTACGCCATCGAACGCACCCAGGGGCGAGCCATCGGCGCACCGAAGACCGAGTCGTCACCGATCGTCGATCATCCCGATGTTCGGCGGATGCTGATGCAGATGCGGGCCAACTCCGAAGCCATGCGCGGCGTGATGTACCTCAACGGCGAAGCCATCGACCTGGCCACATCGCACCCCGACGAGAACGTGCGGGAACAGGCATCCGAGCGTGCCTCGATCCTCACCCCCATCTCCAAGGCATGGGGCACAGACCTCGGCGTCGAGATCGCCTCGCTGGGCATCCAGGTGCACGGCGGCATGGGATACGTCGAGGAGACCGGTGCCGCCCAGTGGTGGCGGGATGCGAGGATCGCTCCCATCTACGAAGGCACCAACGGCATCCAGGCTCAGGATCTTGCCATGCGCAAACTGCCGCTGCGTGGCGGCGAGGCAGTGGCCGAACTCCTGGCCGAGGTCCGCTCCACCATTACCGACCTCGAGTCCGCAGATTCCGATCTGGCGGTGATCGCCGGGCCGTTGGCGGATGCCACCGACGCACTCGACGAAGCCGGTGCCTGGCTCCTCGCATGCATGCGGGAGTCGCCCAACGACGGACTCGCCGGGGCCACGCCCTACACCACCATGTTCGGGACGTTGCTCGGAGGATGGGTGCTGGCCAGGGGCGCATTGGCCGCAGCAGGCACCGGAGACTTCGGGACGGCCAAGGCCGCGACGGCCCGGTTCTACGCGGCAAACATGCTGCCGACGGTCCGGGGTCTGCTGTCGGCGACTACCGCAGGAGCGGCCGATCTGTTCGTCATCGGCCCGGATGCACTCGCTCCCTAACGGGAGATGGTGGTGCGCTTGAACTCGTTGAGGTCTGTCCACGCCGCCATGTCGAGCACGCGTCGGAACCCTTCGACGTCGCCGCGCTGCATCATGCGGAGGTAGACGCCCTCGCCGCCGAGCAACAGCGTCGGAACACCGAACACCGAGTAATCAGCGACGGCACCTGTGTGGTCGCTCTCGAGAGCAGTCAGAGGAACACCTGTGGCGACAGTCGCTGCGACGTCATCGGGATCGAGACCCGCCCCGGCCATCGCCTGCCGCACCACATCCGGGTCGCTGATGTCGAGGCCCTGATCGTGCCTTGCGCCAAACAGGGCCAGGTGCGCATCGAGGAACCGATCGGGGAACGCGTCTCGCACGGCCAACCCCCAGGTGAGGGCCAAGATGCCAGACGCCTGATCGAACGAGGCCGCCCAGACCGGCGGATCATCCGGTTCCAGGTGGACCTGGCTCAGTGAGAACGCCCGGAAGGTCGGCTCCCATGGTTCGCCGGCGCGGACACCGGCGACGATCGCCTCGTTCACATTGCGGGCGAAGGGACACAAGTAATCGAAGGTGATTTCAAATCGCATCGACTGGAACGGTAGATGCGCCCGGATGCAACCCGGTCGACTCGCGACAAACAGGGTCTGGGGCCCGATAGGGCGTAGGGTGTGGCCCGGCACAGAGGAAGGACCACAGTGGCCACTCCATACTCCAACCAGCCCAATCTGACGATCGACCTCGACGGCGCCTACACGGCGACACTGCACACCAATCTCGGTGACATCGCCATCGAGTTCCTCCCCGCAGAGGCTCCTCTTGCGGTGAACAACTTCGTCTTCCTCGCCGGCGAGGGCTTCTACGACGGGGTCATCTTCCACAGGGTCATCAAGGGCTTCATGATCCAGGGCGGCGACCCAACCGGAACAGGCACAGGCGGCCCCGGCTACAAGTTCCGTGACGAACTCGAAGGCCCCGGAGGCTACGACCGCGGCACCGTCGCCATGGCCAACGCCGGACCCAACACCAACGGCAGCCAGTTCTTCATC
>JABMPV010000093.1 GCA_013202595.1 bacterium | reverse complement strand
GAGTACTTCGTCTCCTACTACGACTACTACCACCCCGAGGCGTACATCGCCCAGAGCGACACCTATATCGAGAAAGACGCCACGGTCAACGACGAGATCGACCGCTTACGTCACGCCGCCACCGCCGGCCTCCTGACGAGAGACGACGTGCTGATCGTCGCCTCGGTGTCGGCCATCTACGGTCTCGGATCACCTGAGCAGTACGAGCGCCAGATGCTCCGGCTCATAAAGGGGGTCGAGTTCCCCCACGATGACGCGCTCCGGCGGCTGGTGGACATCAACTACGAGCGCAACGAGATCAATCTCACCAGGGGCAAGTTCCGGGTCAGGGGCGACACGCTCGAGGTGTTTCCGGCCTATGGCGAGACCATCATGCGCGTCGAGTACTTCGGGGACGAGGTCGATCGGATCCTCGAGATGAACCCGGTCACCGGCGAGGTGATGGAGGAACACCACGAGCTCATTGTCTACCCCGCAACCCACTACGTGGCCGCCCAGGATCGGATGGAGCGTGCGGTTCGTGACATCGAAGAGGAGTTGATCGAACGGCTTGCGGTCCTCAACGACGAAGGCAAGCTGCTTGAAGCACAGCGCCTACGGATGCGCACCAACTACGACCTCGAGATGATCCGAGAGGTCGGTTCGTGCTCGGGGATCGAGAACTACAGCCGCCATCTCGACGGTCGCGAACCCGGCGAGGCCCCTTACACGCTCCTCGACTACTTCCCCGACGACTTCCTCACCATCATCGACGAGAGCCACGTCAGCATCCCCCAACTCCATGGGCAGTACGAGGGCGATCGGAGTCGCAAGGACGTACTGGTGGATCACGGGTTCCGCCTGCCGTCGGCGATGGACAATCGGCCGCTGCGATTCGACGAGTGGCTGGAGAAGACGGGCCAGGTGGTGTTCCTGTCGGCAACTCCCAGCCCATGGGAGTTGGAGCACAGCGAGCAGGTGGTCGAGCAGATCATCCGCCCGACCGGCCTGATCGACCCCGAGGTCATTGTGAAGCCCACCAAGGGCCAGATCGATGATCTTCTCGACGAGATCAGCGCAAAGACCGAGGTGGAGCAGCGGGTGCTGGTCACCACGCTCACCAAGAAGATGGCAGAGGACCTCAGCGATTACCTGTTGGAGATGGGAGTGCGCTGTCGGTACCTCCACTCCGAGATCGACACGCTCGAACGCGTGCAGATCCTGCGCGACCTGCGCCTCGGTGAGTTCGATGTCCTCGTCGGCATCAACTTGCTGCGAGAGGGTCTCGACCTGCCGGAGGTAGGTCTGGTTGCCATCCTCGATGCGGACAAGGAGGGCTTCCTCAGATCCGAGACGTCCCTCATCCAGACCATCGGTCGGGCGGCCCGCAATGTCGACGGCCAGGTGATCATGCACGCCGACAACGTCACCAACTCCATGCGCAGGGCCCTCAACGAGACCAACCGGCGCAGAGCGCTCCAGGTGGCCCACAACGAGAAGCACGGCATCGACCCGCAGACCATCCGCAAGAAGGTGTCCGACATTCTCGAGTTGCTGCACTCGGGAGACTCACCCGGCATCGAGCGGCGCAGGAGAGAGGTCACCGAACGGGTGGCCCTTGAACTCCCTGCCGACGACTTGAGGCGCCTCATCGGGTCGCTCGAGGACGAGATGCGAGAGGCGGCCCGGGAACTCCGATTTGAATATGCGGCTCGTCTGCGTGACGAGATCAATGACCTCAAGCGAGACCTGAAGGCGATGGCCGACGCCACGGGGTGAGGTGCGTCGCCGGACGGGTCATATTCACGATGCAGGGTTGATCAGCGTGCCGGTGGCCGGACATCGGCCGGTGGGGCACGCTTTGGTCCCGCCACCGACTCGAGAAGATCCAGAGGGCAGTGAGGCCGAGGTAACCATCGACAGGGCTGAGATCACCGGCGCCGGCAACGAGACCAATTTCTTCATACGCGACGTCACCAACGGCAGCAAGCTGCCATTCCGGATTCGGCCGGGCGCAGCCACGAGTTCTATCGACATCGGTTCGGACGGACACGTCGCGATGGGTACTGCCGACGCCGATGTCCACCTCCACGTATACGGGACGGACGCCACGAACGCGGCCGGGAACACGACGGCCCTGAAGGTCGAGAATGCCTCGGGCACCAAGAAGCCGCGGCATATGGTGTACATCGTCAACAACGGTGCGTCGACGATCACATTCGACGACACCTCTCAAGTCCACGACTGGTATTTCGGGACGAGCATCCAGAACCACTTCAGGATCGGCTACCACGGCACCGGCACGCTCTTCGAGGTGGAGGATTCAGGCGACGCCACTGTCACCGGCGACATGAGTGCCGCGGCGTTCAACACCACGTCGGACAGGGATCTCAAGACGGAGATCTCAGCGGCCGATCCGGCCGGAGTTCTCGCCTCGGTGAGGGACCTGTCTGTGTCGACCTGGTCGTTCATCGGGGAAGAGGGCGTGACCCATCTCGGCCCGATGGCCCAGGACTTCTGGGCGGCGTTTGGCCTGGATGATTCGGATACGACGATCAACCTCGGTGATGCCGTTGGAGTCTCCATCGCATCCATTCAGGCGCTCGCAGCCGAGAACGACGCACTCGAGGCCCGGATCACTCAACTCGAGGCCCAGGTCGCGGCACTGCTGGCCGCCAACGGGTAGACCCTCCAGCACCAGGAGATCGTGACCACGGGGCGCCGGGACCAACCGGCGCCCCGGTCGCGTGCTCGAGGGGGACGGACCGCAAAGGTGGATCCCGTATGACCGGTCGGCCCGGTGCCTCCGGGCCGATCAGAGATCGGTCCCTCCCCCTGATGGGGAAGGGACCGATCTCACTACCCGCAGATCGACCCGGGTTACGTCTGGTACTGCCGTGGCCTCAGCCGTCGAGCAATTGGGCCATTTGTGCTTCGAGCGCCTCGATCCGGGCCTGGAGATCGGCGTTGACGGCGGTCAGTTCACGATTCTCTGCGGCCAGTGCCTGGATCGCCGCAAGCGACACTCCGGCGGCGTCCGCCACATTGATGGTGGTAGATGAGTCACCGAGGCCGAACGCCTCTGCGAAGTCCTGGGCCATCGGACCCAGATGGCGCACGTCGCCATCCCCGATGAACGACCATGTCGACACGGGAAGATCGGCGACTGCGGCAAGCACTGAACCGGGGTCCACCGCCGTGACCGCCGCCTTGAGGGCCCTGTCGGAGGTGACGTTGAAGGCAGTGGCGTTCATAGCGGCCAGAGCGGTCACATCACCGGCAGGATCGACCAGGAGATTACTTCCGCCGGCCCCCTGGAACCCGATCCGGAAGTCTCCCTGCAGCGTGGTCCCGAAGAACCAGTTGAGCGCTGAAGTTGTGTCCTCGAATGAGACGGTGGCTGCACCGTTGTTGACGATGTAGAGCATATGGCGCGGCTTCTTCACCCGACTGGTGTTCTCGATTATCAGGGCGGCCGCATTGGTGCTGCCATTGCCGTCGTCTGACTCCTGGATGTGGACCTTGGCTCCGGCGTTGGCAGTCCCCAGGCCGATCTGACTGTCGCTGCCCACATCGATGGTGCTGCCTTCGGCGCCGGGACGCAGCCGGAACGGCAACGCGGAGCCATTGGTGACATCCCTGATGAAGAAGTTGGCCTCGTTCCCCACGACATCCCACACCTGTGGAG
>JABMPV010000092.1 GCA_013202595.1 bacterium | reverse complement strand
CCCCGCGAAGGGGCCAGGCGATTCACGAGTCACGTCAGGCCAGAAGAACCGGCACCATCCTGCCAGCCAGCCCCAGGCCAGCCACCACGAACACTTACAGGCGATAGAGGCGTATTGCCGAGTAGAGCGGTTGGGTTGCCCTCGGCTCGGCGAGGGAGGTGCGATCGATCGCATGGGCAACGGCCTGGCGAAAGGCGAGGTTGCTGTTGAGCGTCTCGGTGTTCCTGTTGTTGGGACCGAACTGGAAGACGAGCGCCTCCCAGCCGACACCGGGTACGGACATCGTCGCCACTCCGGCCTCCACAGGGCCCTCGTAGGCGGAGAGATTGCCCTGTGCATCGGGGACGATGGCCACGTCGAGATCCCTGCCCATGAAGGTGTCCCTGAGCCTCGGGTCGACCGTTGGGCCCGATTCGAAGAATCGGATGACCACACGATCGAGTCGGGGCAGCGTCCCGCCTGCTGCGTCCACCTTCCAATAGCGAGGGTTGCGGCGCAGTTCCAGGTACTGGCCCGGCTGCCACGATGCGAGCTCGAAAGGCCCACCCGACACCCACATCGTGTCACCCCAATCCGCCGCGAAGTCACTGTTCTCGACCTCGTGTTGCGGGAGGATGATGTCGAAGAGCATGGTGACGTCGAGGGATGTCTCCATGCGGAACCTGAGTTCCTGGCCGTCCGCAGCCAGAGTGCCGGGAAGAATCGTGTCGTAGCGCTCGCGCACATCACTCCTGATGGGATTGCTCTGATCCACGATCACTTGGTACGTGAAGAGGAGGTCGTCCGCGGTTATCGGCTCGCCATCGGCCCACACTGCTCCATCGACCACTCGAACCGTGACGTCCATCCGCCCGTTTCCCCGGTCCTCGAGGCCCCCGTTCTCGAGGCTCGGTATCTCGGCGAGGAGATTCGGAACGGGTTCGCGACTCACTCCGTCGAAGTACCACCCCGTCGCGAACACCGCTGGAGCGATCAGATCGAGGACGGCAGTATCCGGACCGTCGAGCAACGGATTGAGGATGCGCGGGCTGCCGACCGTGCCGAGGCCCACGACCACCTCCCCGGGACGTCCGCCCACCCCGGGCACGGTCGTCGTCGATGGGTCACCGCCGGCGGTGGTCGAGGGCGACACACCGCCGCTAGGGGCGCATGCTGCTGCCGCCACAGCAAGCGCGGCGATGGGTGTGGCGAGACGTCGCATCAGATGCATCTCAGTGGATATCGGCGCCAATCGGCACCCTTAGAGCGATTTGCGTGCAACAGTCCCACCCCTGGATGGGACGTCTTCCATGTGCCGAAATTCCGGGAGCGAGGGGCGCTCCGGGGGCTATTTGTAGTAGCGGATCATGGCAGCGAACTTGTCCGGGTCGAGCGCCGCTCCCCCGATGAGGCCACCGTCGATGTCTCTCTTCGCCATGAGCCCGGCCACATTGCCCGGGTTCATGGAACCGCCGTAGAGGATCCTCGTCGAGTCGGCGGTGGCCTCACCCCACGATTCGCGAATGAGACCCCGCAGGAACCCGACGGCCTCAGCGGCCTGCTCGTCAGAGGCAGTCCGGCCCGTCCCGATCGCCCAGATGGGCTCGTAGGCGACGACGAGACCGCCGCCCGTTTCGGCATCGAGGCCATCGAGAGCGGCGTGCAACTGGCCGCCGATGATCTCCTCGATGACCGCGGCCTCGCGCTGATCCAGAGTTTCGCCGAGGGCCAGGATCGGCGTCATCCCGGCTCCGAGCACAGCCCTCAGCTTCTTGGCGACCGCACCATCGTCATCACCGAACATCTGGCGCCGCTCGGAGTGGCCCACGATCACATACGACACGCCCAGTTTGGCGAGCATCGTGGGCGAGATCTCGCCCGTGTAGGCGCCCGCTTCCTCCCAGTGACAGTTCTGGGCACCGAGAGCGATGGGGAGATAGTCGGTCTCGATGACCGTCTGCACCGACCGGAGCGCAGTGAACGGCGGGCACACGAGGACTTCGACCCTGTCGTAATCGGCCGGATCCAATCTGTAACCGAGCTTCTGGACCATCTGGATCGCCTCCAGGTGGGAGGTGTTCATCTTCCAGTTGCCGGCCATCAAGTCCTTACGCGTCATTGGTCCACCTCTCGAGTGCTTCAACGCCGGGCAATGTGCCCGACTCCAACAGTTCCAAACCTGCGCCTCCACCCGTGCTCAGGTGCGAGACCGAATCCTCCATGCCGAATGATCTGAGGGCCGCGACCGAGTCGCCTCCCCCGGCCACCGTGTAGCCGGTCGAAGCAGCGACCGACCGGGCGACGGCGAGTGTGCCTTCTGCGAACGCCTCCCATTCGAAGACGCCCATGGGCCCATTCCAGAACACCGTATCGGCCCCCCGGATGACAGCCCCGAACCGGTCACGCGTCTCGGGGCCGATATCCAATCCGATCGTGCCTCCGGGGATCGCGGTTGCCGGAACCACCTGGTGGGCAGTTTCCGCCGAGAAGTCGTCTCCCACCACCAGGTCGAGGGGCAGTGACACCCTCCCGCCGAACTCGCCGTCGAGAACATCGCGGACTTCATCGATCATGTCGGACTCGACGAGGGAGTCGCCGATGTCGTATCCCTCTGCCGCGAGCAGTGTGAAGCACATAGCCCCTCCGATGAGCATCACGTCCACCTTCGGCAAGAGGGCCTGCATCACACCGAGTTTGTCGGACACCTTTGCGCCGCCCAGGAGCACGGTGAAGGGGCGCTCCGGGTCATTCAGCAGACGGTCGAAGGCCGCCAACTCCGCAGCCATCAGGAGCCCAGCAGCAGAGGGAAGGCGCTCGGCGACCCCGACGGTCGAGGCATGCGCCCGATGGGCGCTTCCGAAGGCGTCGAGGACGAACAGGTCTGCCAGGGCTGCGAGGCCGTCGGCCAGGCCCGAGTCGTTGGCCGTCTCCCCTGCCTCGAATCGGGTGTTCTCCAGCACGATCACCGAGCCATCCGGGGCTGCGGCAACCGCCGCTTCGGTCGCAGGGCCTGCCATCCCCGGCGCGACTGTCACCGGGTAGCCACCCAGTTCACCCAGGCGGGCGGCCACCGGTGCCATGGACAATGAAGGGTCCACACCCTTCGGTCTTCCGAGATGGCTGGACACGATGACCCGGGATGCGCCGCAGGCCAGGAGGGCTTCGATGGTCGGCAGGCTCGAACGGATTCGGTAGTCGTCACCGACCATTCCGTCGACCAGAGGCACGTTGAGGTCGGCGCGCACCAAGACCGATCTGCCAGCGACATCGAGATCGGTAATCCTTCGGAATTGGGTCATCCTGTCTCCGGTTCGGCGCTGATCACGCTAGCCGTCGTAGGACTGCTCCCAACCGGGCGGGATGGTGCTGGGGCCAATCTGCGGACGGGTCGGCGATATCGGTGACCTCGACCGAGGTGCCGAGTTCGGCCATGCGACCGAGATCGACGGTCACCGGCCTGACGGGCAGCGGTACATGGACGGCACCGTCATGAGCCACCACCACATCGGGCACACGAATGCCTCCGTGGAGCATCAGCGCCTCGAGGTGATCCGCCGCATCCATCCCGAGGGTCTCACCGTCCTGAGTGGTGAGGTTGCTGACATACACGACTGTCGCCCCGGTCTCATTGATAGCCGTGGCGATCCCCGGCACCTTGAGGCACGCGATGAGAGATGTGAAGAGGCTTCCAGGGCCGATGACCACCTGATCCGCCTGGGCGATGGCCCGGATCGCCGCGCTCGGCGCTTTCGCGTCCGCAGGCAGTACCCGCAATTCGTCCATGCGCCCCCGTGCCGCACCCACCGCCGCCTGCCCGCTCACGACGGCACCGTCGATGGTCGCCTCCAACTGGAGCGGTTGATCGGCTGCCGGCACCACCGCTCCTCTGGCACCCAACAGGCGCCCCACAGTGTTGAGGGCGTCTTCGAAGTCCCCCGACATCTCTGTGAGTGCCGCAATGATCAGATTGCCGAGCGAATGGCCGGATACGTCCGCCGCGGAGAATCGGTAGTCGAGGAGGTCGCGCCAGAGCGTCGGGGTGGGGCTGAGAGCGAGCAGCGCCATCCGCAGATCACCGGGTGGGGGGATCTGCAGTCCCGGAACGAGCCTGCCGGACGACCCCCCGTCATCCGCCACGGTCACCACCGCCGTGACGACATCCGCGTAGTCGAGGATCGCCATGAGTCCCTGCGCCAGGCCATGGCCCCCGCCGAGCGCGGTCACTCTGAGCCCTTCGAACTCACTCTCCAGTTCCTCGAGCAGCGGCTCGACCATGACCTCGAACTCGCTCATTCGGCGGTGTCCCTGTGGCGCACGGTCACTGAGACGGTCTGCTCCTCGAGACGCCGCCCGATCTCCTCGGCGATCGCCACCGAGCGGTGCCTGCCGCCCGTGCAGCCGATCCCGATGGTCAGGTAGGACTTCCCTTCCTCTTCATAGCGGGGAAGCAGGAAATCGAGCAGCTGCCCGGTCCGCTCCAGGAACTCCAGGGTGTCGGGTTTGCCGAGCACGTACTCGCGTACCGGTGCGTCGCGGCCTGTGAGCGGGCGAAGCTCGGCCACCCAGTGGGGATTCGGGAGGAACCGGACGTCGAAAACGAGGTCCACCACACGAGGGACACCGTGCTTGAAGCCGAAGGATGTCACGGCCACCCGGAGCGGACGCTCCGGTCGATCCCCGATGAATACGCCCTCGATGCTCTTGCGCAGCTCATGAACGCTCAGCGTCGAGGTGTCGATGAGGACATCCGCTCGTCCCTTGAGGTCGTCGAGAGCATCCCGCTCGAGTGCGATCGACTCCGACAGCGTCGGTGCTTCGACGGGATGAGGTCTGCGCGACTCCTCATATCTGGTCATGAGCACGTGGTCATCGGCGTCGAGGAACAACAGAGTCGCCTTGAGGCCATCCCTGTCGAGCGCCAGGAGCACCTGCTCCAACTCGTCGAAGGCCAGGCCGCCGCGTGTGTCTACCACGACGGCCAGGCGCCTGTGCTTCGACGATGGCAGGTCGAACCGCTCGACGGCGGGGACGATGAGAGAGGCAGGGAGGTTGTCCATCACGAAGAAGCCGAGGTCCTCGAGGGCCTTGGACGCGAGCGAGCGTCCGGCTCCCGACATCCCTGTGATGACTACGAGTTCTGGTCGATCTGTCATGTCACTCCCCCGGCAGTACACGCGGGCATATTCAATCGGTTCATGTGCCCGGCGCCTGGAGCGCCCCGTGCACGCGGGCGGCGACTGCCTCTGGCACCACTTCGGCCAGATCTTCGGCGGTCGCCTCACGCATGCGCTTCATCGATCCGAACCGGCGGACCAGAGCCTGCTTGCGGGCGGGCCCGATGCCTTCGATCTCGTCGAGCACGGAATCAACCATACGGCGGCCGCGCAGGGTTCTGTGGTACTGCACTGCGAACCGGTGCGCCTCGTCGCGAATCTGTTGCAGGAGATAGAGCGCCTGCTCACTTCTGGGGATGCGGATCGGCTCGCCCTGACCGGGCAGATAGACCTCTTCCATCCGCTTGGCGAGGCCGGCAACCGGAATGTCGAGGCCCAGTTCGTCAACGACCTTCACCGCTCGCGACACCTGGCCGGCGCCGCCGTCGACGAGGAGCAGCGAGGGCGGATACGCAAACCTTCCCCGATCCTCGACGGCCTTCTCCCGCTCAGCGAGGTAGTTCGTGAGGCGCCGCCTGACGACCTCCTCCATTGCAGCGAAGTCGTCCTGGCCCGTGAGTCCCCTGATCCGAAATCTCCTGTACTGGTTGCGGCGGATCAGCCCATCCTCCATGACGACCATGGAGGCGACCGTGTGCGACCCCTGAATCGTCGAGATGTCGTAGCACTCGATGCGCAGCGGGGCCTCGGGCAGGCCCAGTGCGTCCTGGAGGCTCCGCAGCGCCTGAGCCCTGGCGTTGTGGTCGGTGCTGCGCCTCAGCCGGTGCCGGGCGAACTCCTCGCGAGCGTTGGCGCGTGCGGTCTCCATGAGGCGGCGTTTGGCGCCCCGCAAAGGCACCCTGAGTGACACCGCCGCCTCGCGCCGGGCCGCCAGCCACGACTCCCACACCTCCGATTCCTCGGGCAACTCGGGCACCAGGACCTCTGTGGGAGGCCGATCACCGCCGTACAACTCGCTGAGCATCCGGCCCACGAGACCGGCTGTGGTGACCTCCTCGACCTTGTCGACGATGGTGCTCTTGCGGCCGGTCACCCGACCGTGTCGCACGGTCAGCACTACGAGCGCCGCTTCGAGGTCGTCCTCTTCGATTCCGAGCAGGTCGAAGTCCTGCCGGGTCGGTGTCGCCACCTCCTGGCGCTCCAACGCCCGCTCGATCGATCCGATCTGGTCGCGCATCCGGGCGGCACGCTCGAACTCCAATCGATCAGACGCTGCCATCATCCCGCTCCGCAGGCGGGCGATGATGTCATCGTCCTCCCCCGACAGGAACTTGGCGAGGCCGTCGACGTGCTCCGTGTAGGTGGCCACATCGACTTCGCCGACGCAGGGGCCGGCACACCTCTCTATATGGAACAGCAGGCACGGCCGTCCCTGAGCCGCGTGGCGCTTGAACTTGCTGTCGGTGCAGGTGCGGACCGGGAAGGTGCGCAGCAGGAGGTCGAGGGTCTGCCGGATCGCGTAAGCGTGCGCATAGGGCCCGAAGTACTGCGTTCCCCTCCGCCGCTTGCCGCGCATGACCGTGGCCCGCGGCCACTGCTCGCTGCGCGTGATGGCCAGATAGGGGTAGGACTTGTCGTCTCTGAGCCGGATGTTGAAGCGGGGGCTGTGCTTCTGGATGAGGCTGTACTCCAGCATGAGCGCCTCGACCTCGTTCTCCGTGACGATCCACTCGACGGTGACCGCGGTGTCGACCATCGCCGCAGTCCGCACCGCCAACTCCTTGGAGAAGTACGACGAGACCCGCTTTCGCAGCGACTTGGCCTTGCCCGCGTACACGACCTCGCCATGTCGATCACGGAACAGATACGCCCCGGGCAGATCGGGGATCTCTGATGGCTTGGGACGGTCCTGCATGAGGTATCGAGTGTATGGGACGTGATCGGACAGGCGAACGATCACCTGCGGTGGAACTCGCGCTAGTGGCGTTCCCACCCGAGGCCGAGCAGCCTCGGGATCTCCGTCTGGCCTGCGAGCAGCGGGTCTGATTCGGCCCGGGCCGTGCCGAGTGCTCGTTCGACGAAGCGGTCGAGGGCCCAGCCTGAGCGGGCGGCCGCTTCGAGGAGGTCCCCGACGGGCCTGTGGAAGAACGCCATGGTCCGCCCACCTGCCGGCTCGTAGGTGACGCCGGGTTCGAGGTAGCCACCCCACCGCCACAGGACCTCGCCATCGTCGGCGTCGATCACCGGTGCAGACCCCTGCGCCGTGAACGCAGGGTGATTGAGGACCATCGCCAGACGTCCACCGGCCCGCACCGCCGATGCCGCCGCCTCGAGCAGCAACTCATGATCCTCCAGGTGCTCCAGAACCAGCACGGCGAGGGCGCCGTCGATGCTGCCGCTCCTCACCCATTCCAGATCGGGAAGGTGGGCCACCACCGTGCCGGGGCCGGCATGGGCGGCGAGCGTCGGTGACATGTCGCACCCGAGCATCACTGCGTCCAGTTCGGCGAAGGCACGCATCACCCGGCCTTCACCGCATCCCAGGTCGAGCCAGGTCTCACCCCGGCGCACACCGGCGACTTCGCTGGCCAGAGGAAGCACCTCGTCGCGATATGCCGGGTCGCCTTCGACCTCTTCCAGCCACCACGCGGCGAGGTCCTCCCCCCAGGCGCTCACGCCGGGAGCATCTCTCTGAGGAACTTCCCTGTATAGGACTCGGAAACGGCAGCAACGGCCTCGGGCGTGCCCTGGGCGATGATGCGCCCCCCGCCTTCGCCGCCCTCCGGGCCGAGGTCGATGATCCAGTCGGCCGACTTCACGACATCGAGGTTGTGCTCGATGACCAGCACGGTGTTCCCGGTGTCCACGAGGCGCTGGAGCACGCCGAGCAACTTGCGCACGTCTTCGAAGTGCAAGCCCGTGGTCGGCTCGTCGAGGATGTAGAAGGTCCGCCCTGTGGAACGCTTGCCGAGTTCGCTCGCCAGCTT
>JABMPV010000091.1 GCA_013202595.1 bacterium | reverse complement strand
GCCGCCTCGGCCAGGATGCGCTCTCGTGTCGAAAGGTCGGTCGCAGGTTTCGTCATGTCTCTATCGAATGATAGGGCACACGCGACTGTGGGCCCCGCTGCCTGACCGGTGCGACGATCCCGGTGGACGGAGGCCGGGTCGCACGGACCTGCGTTCTCCGCGGCGACGCCGGAACCCGGGCAGCCGAGGTCCGCTCAACCACCGAGGGCGGCAGCCAGGACGGCCAGACGCTCTGCCACGGGCCGGTAGTACACCCATCTGCCCTGCTTCTCCCGCTTCACCAGGCCGGCCTGGTGGAGTACCTGGAGGTGGTGGCTGACCGTTGGCTGGGAGACCCCGAGCGGCTCCACCAGGTCGCACGCCGCACATGCTTCGCCGGCGGCACCGATGAGTGACAACAGCCGGAGCCGGGTGGGGTCGCCGAGCACGCCGAACCAGGCGGCGAGCAGGTTCGACTGGTCCTCATCGAGTGGTTCGTCGAGGATGGGGGAGCAGCATGGGATGATCGTGTTCATGGAGCCCATATTGACACATATCGATGAGTAGCCGCCATCACAGGACCATCCCGGCCAGGTAGCCGAGGGCTATGGCTCCTGCGATGAGCAGAGCCACGACGAGTCCGACGACTCGCTGGCGGGCGATCACCAGGAGGCCCGTGATGGCCCCGAGGCTCGTCCCCGCTCCGGTGATGAGGAATGCCATGGCCGGTCCCGGTCCCATCCCACCATCCATGAGTTTGGCGATGAGCGGCAGTGAGCCCTCGGTGTTGACGTATGCCGGTATCCCGAGCAGGGCAGCGAGCGGCACCGACAGCAGTGAGTCGCCTCCGAGATGGTCGGTCAGCCACGTGGTCGGGATTGCTTCGATGATCAAGTACCCAACTGCGGTGAAGGCGGTGAAGAGCACCAGCAGCCGCTTCCCGAGCGTCAGGATCTCGCTCCCGAATCGCCGCAGGCGGGTCCGTGGGTCGGTCGAGGGGATTTCGAGGATCGAGGCCGTGCCGGGGCCCACCCCGATCGGTGCGGAGCACTCGGATCCGCACGACGTCGGCTCCATGCGCGCTTGTCCGCGCAGCCAGCCGGTCCTTTCTACTCCCCAGGCCACCATCCCGGCCGCAACACCCAGGACTGCGGTTCCGGCGAAGAAGAACCAGGCGAAGTCCCAGCCGAGAAGGCCTGCGGAGAACACCAGCTCGGACGGGCTGGTGAGAGGTGATGACACGAGGAAGGCCACCAGCGGAGCCCACGGCACGGTGGCGGCCAGGCCACCGAGAAGGACGGCGGTGGTGCCGCACGAGCAGAAGGGTGTCGCGGTGGCCAGCACCACGGCTCCACCGATCGCCAGCACCGGCCTCCTGGTGAGCAGGCCGCGGAGCCGGTCGGTCCCGATGTAGACGGTGGCAGCCGCCGCCAGGACGACTGAGACGAGCAGAAACGGCCAGGTGCTGGCGAACGTTACGACGACGTCGTTCGCGACTCTTCCCAGGAGATCGAGTAGGGAACTCATAACGACACCTTATATTGACAGTGGTCTATACGATCTATCTTCCCTCATGCATAGATAGATGTCAATATGTTTTCTGAGGTGCAGTGGGATCACGCGCCTGTGTCGACGATCCGGAGTAGGGGACCCGGTGTTTGCCCGGACGCGGATGTGGGCCCCCCGGAGCAGGGCCCACATCTCGCAACGGTTGTGTTGATTACTCCGTCAGTGTCAGCAGCAGCGCCTTGAAGGCGTGCATCCGGTTCTCGGCCTGGTCGAAGATCCTGCTGCGCTCGTGATCGGCGACGCCGTCGGTGACCTCATCGCCACGATGGGCGGGGAGGCAGTGCAGGAAGATGCCGTCGTCGGCGGCGAGGCCGAACAGATTCTCGTTGACCTGATAGGGCATGAAGAGGCGACGCCGTTCGGCTGCTTCTTCTTCCTGTCCCATCGACGCCCACACGTCGGTGTACACGGCGTCGGCGCCCCGCACTGCGCTCTCGACGTCGTCGGTGACGACTATCTCTGCGCCATCGACGGCCAGCGCACGGGCCCGTGCGACGACATCCGCAGGAGGATCGAATCCGGCAGGTCCGGTGACCCGCACCGACACGCCCATTGCGGCGCCGGCGAGCATGAACGAATTGCACACGTTGTTGCCGTCGCCGACGAAGGCGACCACCTGGCCCGAGAGCGGCTTGTTCTCGGCGAGTGTCTGGAGGTCGGCCAGTGCCTGGCATGGGTGTTCCAGGTCCGACAGGAGGTTGATCACCGGGGCTTCGGCGTTGGCTTCCAGCGCGGTCAGATTGGAGTGATCGAACACCCTGAATGCGAGGACGTCGAGGTACCGGTCGAGTACCCGGGCGACATCCTCGACGGACTCGCGCTTGCCCAGGCCCACTTCCTCCTGCTTGAGCACGAGGGGTGCGGCACCCACGTCGATGCAGGCAACCTCACAGGACACCCTGGTCCTGGTAGAGGGCTTCTCGAAGAACAACCCGACCTTGAGTCCGGTCCGGGATCCTGCCGAAGCCGACGGATCTGCCTTGACGGCTGCGGCACGTTGGAGCACCGAGGCCAGGCCGTCGCTGCCGAGATCGGTGACATGTACGAAGTCCATAGCGTCTCCCCTGTTCAGATGAGATCATCCTATCAATCGATAGGGAGATCTGTCGGGGAGATCTCGTATGATTTCACAACGAGGCGCGGGCGAGATCACCTGGCCAACGCGTCGGTACGATATCCGGAGCGTTCAGGAGATGAGATTGACACACGGCAACCAGGCAAGCGGTCGGGCACGTCGCACGCTGATAGGGAAGATACTGGCGTTGGCGGCAGCCCTGGTGCTGGTGGCGGCTGCATGCTCAGACGACGGTGGGACCGAAGCCGACACCCTCGAACCGCCCGGGGCCGACGTCATTCTCCGGATCGTCGCCGATGGCAGCGTTGCAGCGGACTGGACGCTCGCCGACCTCGAGGAATCCGTCGGCTTCACCGAATCGGTCATCGACGGAGACAATCAGACCGGTCCGCTCTTCCTCGACGTGCTCGCCGCGTCGGGTGTTGACGACTGGGATGTCGCAGAGGTGCGTGGCTTCGGGGAGGGCAGGACGTTCGAGATCGGCCTCGACATCAGCGCGGACGATGTGAACGAGACCTGGATCCTCGATGTGACCAACCGGGGGACGCTGAAGCTGACGTCACCGGACCTGCCGCGGGAGAGCTGGGTGAGGGATGTCGGTGAGATCATCATCGACTGACGTCTGGGTGGTCGGGATCGACGACACCGACATGCCCGGGGTCGGCGGGACCGGCAGTCTCGCCCGGCGGGTCGCCTCCGAGATCGAGGTACGCGGACTGGGCACGTCGACGGGTGTCACCCGGCATCAGTTCTTCGAGGGGCCCGGGGTCCCCAAGACATCGCGCAACTCGGCCGCCGCCATCGGCGTGATCGGCGCAACGCCATCCGACCTCTTCGAGGCCGTGTGCACGATGGTTGCGGAAGAGTCGATAGATGGCTCCGATCCCGGCGTCGCGCTGGTGTCGACCACAGTGCCGCCGGAGGTCGTCGCCTTCGCCAGGGAGACACAGCGCGGTCTCGTCACCCGGCAGGAGGCCGAACGCCTGGCTGCCGACAGCGGTATCGACCTGGCTGGCCTCGGCGGGACCGAGGATGGAGTGATCGGGGCTCTCGGCGCTGCGGCCCTCCGGGTCGAAGGCACCGACGGCCGCTACGTCGGATTGCGTGGCATCCGGGACGTCGCCGGAATAGTGTCGGTGGGAGACCTGCTCGACCGCACAGGGATAGCCGAAGTGGTGAGAATGGATCAGTCGGCGCTTGAACGCGGCATCATGGTGGATGTCGGCGACTGGCTCCGGCCGCGTCTGGTCGGAGGAAGGCCTGTGCTGGTGACGCGGCGAGACGGTGAGGATTGGGTGAATGCAGACTCTCGGCCAAAGTAGAGCGACCAGGCGGTCACCGGTCACAGACGTGGCCATCGCCGTCGCCATCGGCCTGGTGGCCGCGCTCGCCAAGCGGTATCTCGACTTCAGCCTGGGCATTCCCGGACACGCCGGTGTCGGCTGGATCGCCGTGCTGGTGTCGAGCCGCCTGATCACGGGCCGGATCGGCATGGGGATGGTCACCGGTCTGTCGATGGCCGCCTTCGGCGTGCCGCTTGGGTTGGGCCATTCACTGGGATACAACGCCTTGCTCTATGGCATGTCCGGTGCTCTCCTCGACACCGGCGTTCTGATCCGGCTCCCACTCCACAAGGCCTGGGGCGCAACCCTGGCGGGGGCGATCATCCACCTGGCCAAGTTCGGCTTCGTGTTTGCGAATGCTCTCCTGTCGGGGGTCGTCAAGAACGTCGAGGTCTACGGCTTCATCATGTCGATGCGCAACCACGTGTTCTTCGGCGCTCTCGGCGGCCTCCTGGGC
>JABMPV010000090.1 GCA_013202595.1 bacterium | reverse complement strand
GTCGAGCAGGGTGGTCGTGTAAGACCCGGGCGGCCGCTCCCTGGCGCGGGAGGTGATGGTGGCCCACAGGCTCTCGAGGGCACCGACGCCGTGGCCCGCAAGGTGATGGAAGAGGCCACCGAATTCTCCTTTGCGGCCAAGGACCATGCATCCGGTGCTGCCGATGACCGCAGGGTGGCCGAAGAGGCCGCCGACCTCGTCTACCACCTCCTGGTCCTATTGCGTGAACGCGGCGTCGACCCTGCTGCGGTGATCGATGTGCTCGCTGAACGGGCACGGTGAATTCGCCGACTGAAGTGGTAGCTTCTCCGACTCCACTCAATCTCTGGGAACCACCAGCAGCTACGGGGTGGCATTCGGCGATGTCGATGGCGACGGGGATCTCGACGCCCTCGTCGCCAACGAGAGCGCCTCCGATAACACTCTCTGGCTGAACGGCTGACGCAGGTACGGCACGAACAGGATCGGGCCGCCTCATGTGGCCCGATCGTGCAACCCCGCGACCCCGGTACCCTCACCTTTCGATGTACCGCGCCTCCCTCCTCTTCATCCTCCTGGCACTGCTGACCGCCGCCTGCTCGTCGGCATCGGTGCCGATCGGCGATGTGCCCGATCTCCCTCCAACCACACCGTCCAAGATCCAGGAGCTGCTGGCCACCTCTGAACAGCCTGTGGTCCTCAACGTATGGGCCTCGTGGTGCATCCCGTGCCGCTCCGAGGCCCCCCTTCTACGCACGGCCCATGCCGAGTCGGGCACCGAGGTCCGGTTCGTCGGCATCGATGTGGACGACTCCCAACAGGGGGCCAGGGAGTTCATCGCCGAGTTCGGGTTGGACGGGTTCGAGCACTACTTCGATGCCCAGGGTGAGGTTCCTGCCCATCTCGGCGGCCGCGGAGTGCCGCTCACCTTCTTCTACGCCCCGGGTGGCGAGTTGATCCATCTCCACAGCGGAGTGATCGATGAGCGCACGCTCGCCCTCCAGGTGGACGAAATCAAGCGCCTGGCCGACGGCTGATGGAGTTCACCCTGCTCTGGTCTGTGCTGCTGGCGGTTCTCGCCCTCTACGCCGTGCTGTGGTGGGAGGCCAAGCGGGGCAATGCCCTCGATTGCACCAGAGATCTCTGGGACATCGCCCTCGGTGCTGCGATCGCCGGCCTGGCGGTGGGACGGGTCACATCGATGATCTTGGGTGGCGTCAACCCGATCACCCACCCGGGAGACATCCTCATCGTCCGCTCCGGCGTCGACACCGCCGCCGCATCGATCGCCGCCCTCACCGTGTTCGGCTGGCTGGCCAGGAAGGATCTGTGGGCCACCGCAGACGCGCTTGCTGCGCCTGTGATGGCCGGACTCGCCGGATGGCACGCCTCGTGCACGATGAGAGACATCTGTGCCGGAACACCGGGAGATCTTCCGTGGGCAATCACCACACCGGGAGGATCCGTCGGACGCCATCCGGTGGAGATGTACGCGGTAATACTCTTCATCATCGCCGCCGTCGGATTGGCACTGTGGAAGCGCCGGGTACCGAAAGCGGGCGTAGTTGGCTCGTCCGCCTTGTTCGTGGCCTCGTTGATCCGCCTGATCACCGAGCCACTGCGACTGTCCCTGGGAAGCGGACCTTGGCCCTGGTACCTCACCGGCACCCTCATCGGCGCCGGTGTGCTGGTGTGGCGGCTTCGCTCCGAGCAACCCACATCACTCGATCGATAGCGCCGGAGACCGCCCCGGAACCGAGTGGCGTTCAGCCGTAGGCGGCGAGGATGTCGAGTTGATGCCTCATCTCGGCCTCATCCAGGGCGCCGAACCAACTGGCCTCGACGATGTCGTCGCCCGTGATCAAGAAGGAGACCGGCTGGCCTCGCACCCCGTAGAGGCTCCAGATGGACTCGTCGTAACCCCAGAGGATCCGCTCAGGCGAGAACCACCTCCCGACTCGCTGGCGTGAAGCCGACTCACTGCTGTTGCCCGCCACCGCCACAAAAGAGATGCTGTCCTGGTAATCCGACGCAACTGCGTCGATCACGGGGAGTTCCCGCGAGCAGGTGCTTCACCACTCCGCCCAAAAGACCATGTAGACCGGTTTCTGTTCCTCGGAGAGGATGAAGACCCCATCGCCCTCACCAAGGTTCAGGACGAAGTCGGGAGCCTGCGGGCCATCGGGACGAGGGACGGTCGTCGAGGCGGGCGCAGAGGAGGCGGGCGTCGACTCGCCGGCGGTCGTCGAGGAGCCTTCTACGTCGGCCGGCGCCGTAGTGGACGATGTGGCAGCCTCGGGCGCCGTCGTCGACGAACCGGCGGTCACCGCCGTCGATGAGGGCGCGGCCGTGCCGGAATCGGCTTGAGTCGTAGTGCCGCCGCCGCACGCGGCAGTGATCACAGCGAGGACGGCGACGACGGCGACGGCTCTTCTCAAGGTGTGCACGACAGGTAAACGACGATCACTGAGAAGTTGTTCCCGGAGCGGCACACGAGGTGCACCGGCCGACGAGGGCGAAGTGCGCGGTGTCCACCACGAAGCCGTGAGATCGGGCGACATCATCGACGGCAGCTCGCACCCGGGACAGCGGGACGTCGACCACGGTGCCACACGCCTCACACACCAGATGGTGATGATCGCCGCCCGCCGGGGCGAGGTGATAGGCCCCGGCGCCATGTCCCATGTGGATGTGCTCGACGAGGCCCGCTCGTTCGAGTGCCTCCAGGGTCCGATAGACAGTGGACTGGTCTACACCCGACACGCCATCCAGCACATCGGCTGCACTGAGATGCCCCTCGGGCTCCCCGGCCAGCAGCAGGCAGATCTGCCGCCGCGCCTCTGTTATCCGGTACCCGCTGCCGCGCAGACCATCGATGAGGTCGTCTGCGGTGACCATCGTCATCCGGCCAACTCGGCGCCGAGGGCGATCACCGTGTCCAGCACCGCCTCGGCCCTGCCCGAATCGACTGCATCCTGCGCGAGCACCACACCTTCGGCGAACCCCTCTGCCAGTCCCGCAGCCACGATGCCAGGGGCGGCGTTCACCAGGGCGATGTCGCGCTTGGGCCCCGGGTCTCCGGCCAGGATCGAACGGATGATGCCGGCGTTCTCAGTGGCATCGCCGCCGAGCAGGTCGTCGCGCGAGGCCCGGGCGACACCGAAGTCGGACGGCGTGAACTCGGCATGGGTGATCATGCCGTCCCGAAGCCGGTAGATGTACGAGGGACCGGTGGTCGTGAGTTCGTCGAGGCCGTCCTCGCCGTAGAACACGAATGAGTACTCGCTGCCAAGACGCTGCAGCACCCCGACCATGCGCTCGGCCATGCGGGCATCGCCGACGCCAATCGCCTGGTGTCGGGCGCGTGCGGGGTTGGCGAGGGGCCCGAGCACGTTGAAGACGGTCGGCACGCCAAGCGACTTGCGAATCGGCACCGCGTGGCGCATCGCAGGGTGATACCGGGGTGCGAAGAAGAACCCGAACCCCGCTTCGCGCACCAATCGGGCAGTGGCGTCGGGTTCGAGATCGATGCGGACGCCCAGAGCCTCAAGTACATCGGCCGAACCGGCCTGGGAGGATGCCGCCCGGTTGCCGTGCTTTGCGACACGGGCACCTGCGCCGGCGGCGATGAACGCAGCGGTGGTCGAGATGTTGAATGTTCCCGACCGGTCGCCGCCGGTGCCCACCACGTCGACGACGGGAATCCCGACATCGACGGTGACAGCGACATCCATCATCGATTGAACGAGGCCGGCCATCTCGTCGATGGACTCCCCCTTCATCCGGAGTGCGACGATGAACGCAGCCGCCTGGGCCGGATCGGCTCTGCCGGCCATCACTTCGTCCATGGCAGATCGGGCGGCGGCTCCACTCAGGTCCTCGCCGGCTGTGAGCCGGCCGAGAACACCGGGCCAATCGAACGTCTGGTCGTCAGTGCTCATAGGCCGGCGAGGGTAGCCGGTGCCGGCTCAGCCGAACGCAGGGATCCCCGTGATCTTGTTGCCGAGGATGAGCGTGTGGATCTCATTGGTGCCCTCGTACGTCAACACCGATTCGAGGTTGTTCATATGACGGATGACCGGGTACTCGAGCGTGATCCCGTTGGCTCCGAGTACCGAACGCGCCTCCCTGGCCACCTCGAGCGCCATACGGACGTTGTCGAGCTTGCCGAAGGAGATGTGAGACGGATCCAGCGTGCCGGCGTCCTTCATCCTCCCGACGTGCATGGCCACCAGCATCCCTCTGTTCACCTTCACCAGCATCTCGACCAGCTGCCTCTGGATGAGCTGGAACGATGCGATCGGCTTGTCGAACATCATCCGCTCTCCGGCGTAATCCAGCGCTGCCTCATAGCACGCTCGGGCGGCTCCAATCGCCCCGTACATGATGCCGAAGCGTGCCTCGTTGAGGCATGAGAGCGGGCCGCGCATCCCCACGACCTCGGGCAGCACGGCATCGGCGGGCAGACGGACGTCGTCCAGCACCAACTCGGACGTGACGGAGGCCCTCAGCGAGAGCTTCTGATGGATGTCGTTGACGGTGAAGCCTTTGGTGTCGCGAGGCACGATGAACCCTCTGACGCCCTCGTCGGTCTTCGCCCAGACGATGGCCAGTTGGGAGACACTGCCATTGGTAATCCACATCTTCGAGCCGTTGATCACCCAATCGCCTCCGTCGCGCCGGGCGGTGGTCCTCATCGATGACGGATCGGAACCGGCGTCGGCCTCGGTCAGGCCGAAACACCCGATGGCTTCACCTGCAGCCATCTGCGGCAGCCACTCCTGCTTCTGCTCCTCCGACCCGAATGCCCGGATGGGAAACATGCACAGCGAGCCCTGGACGGACACGAAGGACCTCGTGCCCGAGTCACCTGCTTCGAGTTCGGTACACGCCAGGCCGTATGCGACATTGCTGGTCCCGGCGCATCCGTAGCCATCGAGGTGCATGCCGAGGAGCCCGAGCGAGCCCATCTCCTTGGCCAGTTCGATCGGGAAGATCCCCTCCTCGAACCAGTCGGCGATGCCGGGGAGGATTCGATCGCCCACGAACTGGCGAACGGTGTCCCTGATGAGTCGCTCCTCGTCGTCCAGCAGCGCATCGACGGCGAGGAAGTCACGCGGGTCGACGGTGACGGAGCCGGGTCGAACGGAGTGCTTGGTCATAGAAGGGTTCCTTCGATACGAAGATGCTTTCCACCATTCTGCCCGTCCCGCGACCGATAGCGGCGCTCAGGCGGTCTTGCGGAGAAACCGTCGCCGCTCTCGTTCTGTGGTGCCGCCCCAGACGCCGTAGGCGATCCTGATCTCGATGGCCCAATCGAGGCACTCCTGGCGCACCGGGCACCCCATGCAGATCCGCACGGCGAGTTCGGCATCGCCGTCCGGCCCCGGGAAGAAGGTGTCGGCGTCTGAGTCCCGGCATCCGGCGTTCACCACCCACGGGCGCTCATCGGGATCGTGGAAGTAGAACTCCTGACTCAAGGCCATCTCGCCTGTCCCTTTCTCGTTCCTGACCCAGTTCTATCCGTCGCGTGTTAGGACGGTGTGAAGGCCCTGAGAGGTTCCTGAGGACGGATCGATTGGCCTCGACCGGTCGACGCCATCCAGGCCTGCCACCCACCGGGCATGAGTCTGCGAACCGACATCGGATTTGCCTGCGCTCCCAGGTACAATCTCCCGGCACCGTGTGAGGAGGGGCACTGCTCTACTTCGCGTACGACGCGAATATCGAACCGAGGCGACTGGCCGGGGTCGCACCCGGCGCCGCGTTCGAGTTCATTGCACATCTGCCCGAATGGCGGCTCCACTTCCCTATCCCCAATGGCGATGGCGGACTCCCGTCGGTGCGTCCCGAACCGGGCAACACCGTGTGGGGCGCCATATTCTCGGTCGGCAAGAACGACCTCGCCGCTCTAGATGCGAACGAGACCTCCAAGGGGCGTCAGGCGATCAAGGCCAAGGCGATGGACCGCGAAGGCCGCCGCCACGACGTCGTCGTCCACGTGAGTGCGGGCGAACCCAACGGCGAGTACTCGCCTGAGCGCTCCGTGCTCGAGGCGATGGTGTCGGGTGGGCGCCACTGGAAACTGCCTGCCGGGTGGGTCGCCAGCCTCGAAGAGCACCTCGAAGATCTCTAGCGGCTCAGCGTGCAGGTCAACTGGGGGGCCGTAGCAGTCGGTGGCCTCGCAGGACTTGTCGCCGGAGCGGTGCTCGCAGGGATTCTCGTGGCCCTCGGCCTCGCCGGCACAGACACATTCGGCGGTCAATCCGTCCTGATGACCGTGGCCTTCTTCGCCCAGGTGCTCGCCGGATTCGTCGCTGCCCGCTTCGGTGGCAGACACCGCTCCCCCGCACTCCATGGCGCCCTGGCGGCCCCGATCTCTTCGGCGTGACCGCCGCAGTGTCGATTGCCGCGGGCTCCGAGCCATCCGTCGCGGCACTCGCCTTCGGAGCCATCGTGGCGGTGGTCCTGGGCATGGCCGGGGGTGTGCTCGCCGCCGCCATCTCGGAGCACAGCGGTTGATCGTCTGGTTCTCGCCCGGAACCGCTGCTCCCCCGCTACCGTTCCCCTCGTGAGCTCGCCGGGCGGCCGCGGCGCTTCGGCGTCGAGGAAAGTCCGGACTCCACAGGGCACGGTGCTGGGTAACACCCAGGCGGGGCGACCCGATGGACAGTGCTGCAGAGAGC
>JABMPV010000089.1 GCA_013202595.1 bacterium | reverse complement strand
GGCCTGCTCAACGCCCAGCCGATGGGCTTCTACAGCCCCAACTCGCTGGTTCAGGATGCCCGTCGATACGGAGTGGTGGTGCTCGGCCCCGATGTCAACGAGTCCGGGTACGACTGCACTGTCGTGCCCCATCCGTGCGATCCCGACGACATCGTCACGTATGGCCCCGGCGCCTGGCGACGGGGGAGAGGGCCGGTCGAGGACCCCGTCCGGCTGGGGACGGCGATGAGGATGGGCTTGCGCTACGTGCGGGAGCTCGGCGAAGCAGAGATCTCCCGGATCGAGGCGGCTCGTCTCGGCGGCGGCTCGTTCGTCTCCGTCATCGACCTCGCCCAGCGGACGGGCCTACCCGTAGAGGGCCTCGAAGGCCTGGCTGCATCGGGAGCGCTCGAAGTCCTCGATGTGGGGCGCAGGGAGGGCCTCTGGGCCGCCGGCGCTCTCTCGGGCATGGGCCCCGGACGCCTGGCGATCGCCGCGGGAATCGATCCTCCTGCGCTCCCCGGAATGACCGAGCAAGAGACCCTCCAGGCGGATCTGTGGTCGACCGGGGTGTCGGTGAGGCATCCCGTCGAGTTCGTCAGAGAGCGCCTCACAGAGATGGGGTGCCGTTCGATCGCCGACCTGCTCGATGACCACCCTCACGGGCGCAAGGTGCTGGTGGGCGGCGTCGTGACCCATCGCCAGCGCCCGATGACGGCCAAGGGGGTCATCTTCCTGAACCTCGAGGACGAGACGGGCCTGCTCAATGTGATCGTCCTGCCCGGTGTCTGGGACGCCAACAGGGACGTAGCCCGCCGCAGTGTCGGCCTGGTCATCGAGGGCGTGCTCGAGTACCGCGACGGCGTCACCAACCTGGTGGCCAGGAGATTCTCGGGCTGGCCGGTCGAGGGCGTCAAGAGCCGCAACTGGGGTGGCTCGGCCTGGAGGTGACGGCGCTACGACCCGCGCCGGCACAGCACGCTGCCGCTACGAGGCGACGTCCGTGTCACGTGCAGGGTGCCATCGTCGGCGGCAAGGCTGCTGTAGGCCCGCCGTGTCACCAGGAAAGCACGACCCCAGGCCGACCGAGGACATCGGTGTCGTTCAGCGAGAGTGGTCGACCGGGTCCCCGTACTTGGATTCCGCATGATGACTACCGTGACCCCTCGTCGGACGTGGAGGGGCGGCTGCGTCGTTTGTTGGTGCTGGTGGTCGTAGTTCTCTTGTTTGTGGGAGCGTGTGGTGACGATGACGGCGGGGCGTCCCTGACGGCGGCAGCGACTCGCTGCGCATCGACGGCGGCCTGTCGGGCAGCCTGGGATGCTCGGCGTCACCGCCGTCCGGTGTAGTCGACAGGATTCCTATGGAATTCGCCGGCGAGGACGGCAGCGACATCTGCCAGCCGTTCGAGACGGTTGTGCGTCTCGCCCACTACCCGGGCGGGATCGAGTGGTTCTGGCCGGGCGATCCGCTGGGCGACGGTCTGTTCTACTTCTTCGACCCCGACAACGCGGAGATGTTGGTCAAGGTGCTCGACGGCTGCGACTTCAACGGCCACTTCTGGGTGTTCGCTGCTGCGGCTACCGACATCGAGTACACGCTCACGGTCACCGATACGCAGACCGATGAGTCTCGTACCTACGGCAACGCCCTCGGCTCACCGGCACCGGCGGTGGTCGACACCGTGGCTTTTGCCAGCTGTCCATGAGCGGTCACCCGACGCCGTGAACGAGTGTGCCGTGCCGGGGACTGGCGCGGGATGCGCCACAATGATGTCGTGATCCGATTCTTCCTGGCGACATGGGGATTGGCGGCCGGATGGCTGTGGCTGATCTTCGCGGCCCGAGGTGCCGCCACCATCGTCGTTGCGAGTGTCGTGCTTGTAGTTGCGTCGGCGTGGCTCGGCCGGTCGATGGTGCTCCGATCGCAGCGCCTCAGGGGTGAGCGAGACTTCGTCAATGCCAGACTGGAGTACCACCAGGGCATGAGCAAGGATCGGTGGCGCCGCACCAAGGTGGCGTCGGGTGATGACGGCGGCAGCGAGTTCACCCTCGGCGGCGGTTTCTGACGGCACGTCGCCCTCAGCGGCAGTCGACCACGATCCCGCGGACCCGACACGAGTTGGCCCCGGGTCCTCCCGACAAGTTCGCCGACTCCCATGACGTGAGCATCACGTCATCGCCGGCGCCGCCGAAGACCCGGTCCTGACCTTCGCCTGCCATCAGCAGGTCGTCGCCGTCCCCGCCCGATATGACGTCGGACGCGGCGCCCTCGCCGCCTGTGATGGCATCCGCACCTGCACCGCCCCAGAGCGAGTCGGCGTCGCGCCCGCCGTCGAGGCGATCGCGCCCCGATCCACCCGAGATGAGATCGGCCCCGGCATCGCCCCACACGAGGTCCCACCCATCACCCGACTCGATCCGATCGTCACCGTCTCCGGCGCAGATCACGTCGTTGCCTGCACCCGAGATGATGAAGTCATTGCCACCGCGGGCTGCGATGACGTCATCGCCGTCGGTGCCCACCAGCATGTCGGGGCCGGAGGTGCCGACGATGGTCGCTCGCATCCCCTGGCAGGTGAGAGCGTGCCATGGGTCAGCGGTGGGGGTAGCTGCGGCTGCGTCGATGCTCAGCAGCCTTCCCATGGTGCGCTCCCAGGATGCCTTCAACAGCCCGGGATCGGCTGCGCCGGTGGCGAGCGCATCGCTCACCGACAGGACCGCATAGTCGTCGAGGCGCACCCAGGTGGGCGTCACCTGCATGGCGGTTGCGGCGAATCCGTCGTCTCCCTCGGTGACGGTGAGCGTCACCACGACGCCGTCCTCCGTCGCGTAGTACTTGTCGCCGTAGACGGAGTTCTGGTTCGACAGGTGGTTGCCCATCCCATAGACCACTGGCTTGTCGTTGATCCATGCCACGGGTTGGACGACATGGGCGTGGCTGCCGAGGATCGCGTCGATGTACGGCGAGGCGGTGAGTGTCTCGGCAAGGGTGCTCTGGGCATTGGTGGGTTGGACGAAGTTCTCGATCCCCCAGTGCAGGCTGACGACTGTGAACTCCGAGCCGTGCTCGCGCGCCCACCTGGCATCGGAGATGATGAGGTCGGCGTCGATGATGTTGGCCGCATACGGCCTCGCATTGGGGATGCCGTTGAGCCCGTATGAATAGGAGGCGTGAGCGACGGTGATCCCGCGCACGTCGTAGAGGGACGGGAGGCGCTCTTCCTCGGTGCGGGCCGTCCCGTCATGGCCCACCCCGGCGGCATCGAGCAGATCGAGCG
>JABMPV010000088.1 GCA_013202595.1 bacterium | reverse complement strand
GTCGTCGGTCGTCGGTCATCGGTACTCGCATCGACGCGTCGGTGCCCAGGGATGGTTCTGACCGCATTGCCGGGTGATCGAATTCCGATCCATTTCTGATCCATTGGATGTCGGACGTCGGACGTCGGACTGCGGACAGCCAGCGGCTGCAAGTAGCCTCCACAGGTACCGCCCGCACAATGGAGGCACGATGCCCAAGCAGGTCCCAAACGTCCCGAGCGCGCCCGCTCCTGTCGGCCCCTACTCGGCCGTGACAGAGGCCAACGGGTTCGTCTTCGTGTCGGGCCAGATCCCGCTCGATCCCTCGACCAACCAATTGGTCGAGGGCGATGTCGTGATCGAGGCCGAGCGGGTCCTCGACAACCTCACCGGCGTCCTGACCGACCTCGACCTGACCTGGGCCGACGTCGTCAAGACCACGATCTTCCTCGTCGACATGGGCGATTTCCCTCGCGTCAACGAGGTGTACGGGCGCTATGTCGGCGACCCGGCGCCCGCCAGGGCGACGGTCGAGGTCTCCGGCTTGCCAAAGGGCGTTCAGGTCGAGATCGAACTGATCGCCGCTCGCTGATAGGGGTCCACAGATGACACGAGATGAGATATTCGCCGCGCTCGGCCTCGGCGACACCAACCCCGGCGCCTACGCAGCCGGGTGGATCGAGACCAGCGGCAGCGTTCTCGACGTAGAGAACCCGACGACAGCCGGAACCATCGCCACCGTCGACCAGGCCTCCAATGCCGACTACGAACGGGTCATCGAGGTGGCTCAGGAGACCTTCCTCAGATGGAGGATGCTCCCCGCCCCCAAACGCGGTGAGTTCGTGCGCCTGATCGGCAACGCGCTTCGCGAGAACAAGGAATCCCTCGGCGCCCTGGTGGCACTCGAGATGGGCAAGATCGCCATCGAGGGCGAGGGCGAGGTCCAGGAGATGATCGACATCGCCGACTTCGCCGTCGGCCTGTCGCGTCAGTTGTACGGTCTGACCATCGCCTCCGAGCGCGATCGCCATCGCATGCTCGAACAGTGGCATCCTCTCGGGCCCGTCGGCATCATCAGCGCCTTCAACTTCCCCGTGGCTGTGTGGTCGTGGAATGCCTTCATCGCAGCCGTGTGCGGCGACACGATGATCTGGAAGCCGTCGTCTCAGACCCCGCTCACCGCGATCGCCGTCACCCGGATCGTCGACCAGGTGATGGCCGGAACGGGCTTCGAAGGAGTCTTCAACCTGGTGGTCGGCAGGGGACGCGAAGTCGGTGACACGCTCATCAACGATCGGCGCGTCCCGCTGATCTCGGCGACAGGTTCCTGCAACATGGGGGAGAAGGTCGGCGTGGCCGTCGCCAAGCGTCTCGGCCGGTCGTTGCTCGAGTTGGGCGGTAACAACGCCGTCATCGTGCTCGACGACGCCGACCTCGAGTTGGCGGCGCGGGCGATCGTGTTCGGTGCCGTCGGAACTGCAGGCCAGCGGTGCACGAGCACCAGGCGGGTCATCGCCCAGAAGGGGATCAAGGAGGAGTTGACCGCTCGTCTCGTCGACGCCTACGCCCAGGTGCCGATCGGCGATCCGCTCGACCCGGCCACGCTCATGGGCCCACTGGTCAACGAGTCCGCCGTGGGCACGATGATGCTGGCACTGGATTTGGCCAAGAGCCAGGGCGGCAAGGTGCTGGCCGGGGGCGGCACCGTCGACAACGGCCTCGGTGGTCATTTCGTCGAACCGACCATCGTCGAGGTCGATGCGGATGCTCCGATCGTCGCAGAGGAGACATTTGCCCCGATCCTGTATCTGCTCGAGGCGGATGATATCTCCGATGCCATCCGCATCAACAACGGAGTCACCCAGGGCTTGTCCTCTGCAGTGTTCACCGATTCGCTCAAGGCGGGCGAGCGGTTCCTGTCACCTGAGGGATCGGACTGCGGCATCGCAAACGTGAATATCGGGACCTCGGGGGCCGAGATCGGAGGTGCGTTCGGCGGCGAGAAGGAGACCGGCGGAGGACGCGAAGCGGGTTCGGATTCCTGGAAGGCGTACATGCGCCGCCAGACCAACACGATCAACTGGGGCGACGATCTCCCACTCGCCCAGGGCATCGAGTTCGGCTGAGTCGGCCCGGGGTGATCCCGGGAAGAACCTGAGAACGTCTTCCGCCCCTTCGACGGGGCGGAAGAAGGCCGCCGGTATCATTGCCGGCGTGTCTTCAGCTCCGCTGACAATATCTCTCCGTCCGAGCACGTCCGAGTACCTCAAGGACCTGTGGAGTCGTCGCGAGTTCGCCTGGTACATGGCGCTCGGCAACATCCGGGCGCAGAACTCCAACACCTACCTCGGGTTGGTGTGGTGGGTGCTGTCTCCGCTCCTGCTCGGCATGGTCTTCCTCCTCGTCTTCGGGGTGATCCTGGATTCCCGGCGAGGCGATCCCGACTACATCGGATTCTTGCTCTCGGGATTGTTCGCGTTCTACTACACCAGGGGATCGGTCCTCGCCGGTGCGGTGTCCATCCAGCAGAACACGAAGCTCGTCTCTACCAAGAGATTCCCCAGGATGATCCTGCCGATTGCATCGATCATCGAGGCGGCCATATCGTTCCTGTTCTCTCTGATCCCGTTCTTCGTCATCGCCGGATTCGTGGGCGGCGACTGGCCGACCCCGCTGATCTGGGTGGCCATCCCTGCGTTCGTGTTCCAGACCCTGTTCAACATCGGCATGACGTCCCTCATCTCTCTGCTCGCCATCCCGTTTCGCGACCTCACCAACCTGACGCCGCTCCTGACCAGGGTGTGGCTCTACACATCGCCGGTCATCTTCCCACTCGACGAGCGTCTCAAGAACGTGTCCGAAACGCTGTTCAATATCTTCTCGCTCAACCCGATGGCCTCGATCCTCGGCCTATGGAGGACCGCCCTGCTCGGCCGGCCTCTCCAGACGAGAGACATGGTGGGGGCGGCCGTCTGGGGCATCGGGATCGCACTCGTCGGCTTCTTCGTGTTCATGAGAAATGAGCACAGATTGGTCAAGTACCTGTGAGCGCCGCTGCTGATCGGGACGATCCCACCAAGCGTGCCGAGGGCACCCCGGACCCCGCAGCGCCCGGGGGCAAGAAGCGCAAGGGGCGCAAGAAGGACGCCGACAGGGTGGGAGGCGTCTTCACCTCATCGACGGCTCGCAACACCGCGACGGGCGACCCGGCAGTGATCGCCAAGAACCTCTGCGTCGAATTCATCCCCTACGTCGAGCGCAAGCCGACGTTCCGGGGGATGTTCACCAGGCGCAAGCGCAGAGCGAATCCCGTGGTCGCACTCGATGACGTGTCGCTGTCGATCAACAAGGGTGAGGCCTTTGGGGTCGTGGGCGCCAACGGTGCGGGCAAGTCGACGCTGTTGAAGGTGCTTGCGGGCACCCTGCCCCCCGATTCGGGGTCGGTGGACATCTACGGGACGTCGCCGTCGCTGTTGGCGCTCGGCGTGGGCTTCAATCGCAATCTCTCTGGCCGTCGCAACGTCTACCTGGGTGGTCTCGGGTCTGGTCTCAGGAGGTCGGAGATCGATGAGCGATTCGAGCAGGTGGTGGAGTACGCCGACATCGGCGTGGCCATCGACCGTCCGGTGAACACCTACTCATCGGGCATGTACTCGCGGCTGGCTTTCGCCGTCGCCATGCAATCGCGCCCCGACATCCTTCTGGTCGACGAGTTGTTCTCTGTCGGGGACCAGCGCTTCAGAGCCAAGAGCGCCGAAACCATGGAGCAGATCCTGCACGATGCAGGCACGATCGTCATGGTGTCGCACAGCCTGGGCCGGATGAGCAAGTTCTGTGATCGCGTGGCCTGGATCGACAAGGGCAAGGTGCAGAAGGTGGGCGAAGCGGCGGAGGTCATCGAGGCCTATCAGGTGTTCTCGGGCGTCGACTCCGAGGAAGCGCGTCGCTTTCAGGAGGATATCGACGAAGACCAGGACTTCGACGACTGACCCGGCCCATTCCCGATGTCGCCCATCTATCCTTCGGCCGGGCACTCCAGCGTCCTTGCCCGGAGTATGGACATCATCGCATCTGACATTCCCGACGTCCTGATCATTCGCCCCGATCGGTATGGCGATCACAGAGGCTTCTTCTCGGAGACCTTCCGCGATACCTGGTTCGGCGATGCCGGTCTGGTGTTCGTGCAGGACAACCATTCGCTCTCGGGAGCCGTGGGCACCGTCAGGGGGCTCCATTTCCAGGTGGCTCCGCGAGCCCAGGACAAGTTGCTGCGGGTTGTCAGGGGGGCCATCCTCGACGTCGCAGTGGACATCCGCGACGGATCGCCCACCTACGGCGAGCACGCGGCCGTCGAGTTGAGTGCAGAGAACTGGCAGCAACTCCTCGTGCCCAGGGGTTTCGCCCACGGTTTCTGCACGCTGGAGCCCGATACCGAAGTGCTCTACAAGGTGACGGACCACTATGCCCCCGAGTGTGACCGGGGGATCCGCTGGGACGATCCGGCTCTGGGGATCGAATGGCCGGTAGCGCCGGCCGACGCGATCGTCTCGGACAAGGACAGGGAGAACCCCCTGCTCGCCGACCTTTCACCACAGTTCACCTATCAGGGAGGATCCCGCTCATGAGCCGCCGCTACCTGGTGACCGGCGGCGCCGGCTTCATCGGTTCGAATTTCATCCGATATGTGCTCGACCACGAGCCAGACGCCCTGGTGACCAACCTGGACCTGCTCACCTACGCCGGGGTCGAGGCGACCGTCGACGAGTTGGACGTCAGTGAACGTCATACGTTCGTTCGGGGCGACATCGGCGACCAGGCGCTCGTCGAGAGCCTGGTCCCCGGTCACGACGTCGTGGTCAACTTCGCTGCCGAGAGCCATGTGGACCGTTCGATCGACGGGCCGTCCGTGTTCCTGGAGACCAACGTGGTCGGAACAGGCGTGCTCATCGATGCCGCCCGGCGCCACGACGTCGGCCTCTTCCTCCAGGTCTCGACCGACGAGGTGTACGGATCCATTGCCGAGGGATTCGCTCTCGAGGACGCTCCCCTGGAGCCTTCGTCGCCCTATTCGGCGTCGAAAGCTGCGGCGGATCTCCTGGTGCGGTCGTACGGGATCACGTTTGGCTACAACGCGATCATCACTCGGTGCACCAACAACTACGGGCCCTATCAGTTCCCCGAGAAGGTCATCCCGCTCTTCGTCAGCAACCTGCTCGAGGGTGGCACCGTGCCGCTGTACGGCAACGGCCTCAATGAGCGCGATTGGCTCTATGTCGAGGACCATTGCTCGGCGATCCACATGCTGGTGGATGCAGGCACTCCCGGTGAGATCTACAACATCGGAGCCAACGCCCAGTTGCCGAACATCGACCTCACGATGGCGATCCTCGGGGCGCTGGGATACGATGAATCCAAGATCGTCGAGGTCGCAGACCGGCTCGGTCACGACCTTCGATATGCCGTCGATTCGACCAAGATCCGCGCACTCGGATGGGCGCCTGCTCATCCTTTCGAAGAGCGACTGGACGATACGATCCAGTGGTACCGGGACCGCCAAGATTGGTGGGGACCGCTGAAGGGAGGCTCGTCATGAGGGGCGTCGTCCTTGCCGGCGGGACGGGGAGCCGTCTCAGGCCGATCACCTTCTCGATGGCAAAGCAGTTGGTGCCCGTCGCGAACAAGCTGATCATCGACTACGGGCTGGAAGATCTCCGTGACGCCGGGATCACCGACGTAGGGATCATCATCTCTCCCGAGACCGGCGATGAGGTTCGCGAGACGGTCGGGGACGGGTCGCGTCTCGGTCTCGAGATCACCTACATCGTCCAGGACAAGCCGCTGGGCCTCGCTCACGCACTCAAGACCGCGCTCCCGTTCGTGGACGGTGAGGACTGCCTCATGTACCTGGGCGACAACCTCGTGAAGGATGGGGTCCAGGACGTCGTCGCCGACTTCAGGGAGCATCGGCCCAACTGCCAGATCATGCTGTCTCCCGTCGACAACCCGTCGGCGTTCGGTGTGGCAGAGGTGGACGACGAGGGCGGGATCATTCGGCTCGTCGAGAAGCCGAAGGTGCCACCGTCGAACCTGGCGCTCGTGGGCGTGTACC
>JABMPV010000087.1 GCA_013202595.1 bacterium | reverse complement strand
TCCCTATCGAGGCCTGCCAGACGATCCTGGAATTCGGCAGCGTAGAAATCGAGCATCGTTGCATCGGCGATGTGGCCGCCGCTGAACTCATCGAGCGTCCTCACGTCGAGCACCACCAGGCCGTCGGGCGCGTCTGCGAGCAGGGCGGCGGCCTCCTGAGCGGATACCTGCTCGATACGTTGAGCGGTCGCGACAGCCGCGGTCGTCGTGTCCACGGCATCGTCTCCCCCGCCGCACGCCGCCACCAGCAGCGCAAAGGCGGTAAGAAGCAGGGCAATACGTCTGATCATCGGGCCATCCCCAGTGCTTTGAGGCCGCCGCCGAGATTGGCGACCTTCTCGAATCCGTGTGCCGACAGGAAGCGGGCCGCCATCTGGCTGCGGTTGCCACTCCGGCAGACGATGAGCATCGCCTGCGAGGGGTCGAGTTGATCCATCGCTTGAGGCAGGGTCATCAACTGGACGGTCTTCGACCCGGGCAGTGTGCCCTGAAGCCACTCGACGGGATCGCGCACGTCGATGATGACTGCGCCGTTGTTCTCCGCCCACGTCTGCCAGTCGGCGGCGGCCACCTGCTCGATCACCCGTGTCTGTTCCATGAGGGCGGCAGCCTATACGGCACCGTGGAGATATGCCAAAGTTCGCATATAGGTGCGCTAGCCTCCCCTCTCACGGCAGATCGACCACACCCAGTGCCGGTTCGGTCAGGCTGCCCAGGTAGAGACGCCCGCCGTGTTGGCGCACTCCGGTGATCGGGGCATAGACCCCGGCGGGATCCTGCAGGTTGTGGACCACTTGGCCGGCGGCGTCGTACCCGACGACGAAGCCGTGGTGTACCGGCTGCGGCTGGATCTTCTCCGGCAGCATCGCAACGACCTTGCGGATCCGCGGACGCGGCATCAGCAGATCGAGTTGCCGGTTGCGCGGGGTGAACATCGCCGCCCAGATCGTTCCATCCGGGCCGGTCGACAGGTTGTCCGGAATGCCAGGGAGGACATCGACGAGCGCTTCGCGCGTCCCGGCGCGGTCTCCTGTGAGCCACAGCCGGCTGATCCGGTATTCGCCCGTTTCTGCGAACGCCACGAACGAGTCGTCTCGTGACAGGGCGACGCCGTTGGCGAACGAGAGGCCATCGAGCAGCAGTTCCAGATTCCCGGAGTCGGGCAGATAGCGGAACAGGCGGCCGGTGTTCGAGTGCTCGATGAGATCTGACCGGAACTCGTCGAGGGTGAAGCGACACGATGACACCGAGAAGTAGATGCTGCCGTCGGAGGCAACAGCCGCGTTGTTGGTGAACAGGAACCGCTCGCCGTCGAAAGAGTCCGCCAGCACCTCGACCGAACCGCCTTCGATCCGAAGCAGCCCGCGATGGGCATCGCACACCAGCAGCGAGCCGTCGTCGAGCAGTTCTATCCCGAGCGGCCGTCCCCCGGTCTCGGCGTTGATCGTCGGAACCCCGCCGCCGGGCGGGTACCGCACGATCCGGCCGTTGGCCAGACCACAGAAGACCTGCCCTTCCCCATCGACGACGACGTCCTCCGGTCCGTCACCGGGCGTGTCCCACCGCTCCACCGATGCGAGGAGGTCGTTCTCCTCGTACTCACCGGCGAGGCCGGGATCGGGCGGTGGGACCCACTTGACCGGATGCACCCTGGTTCCCACTTCGCTGTCCTCCCCTGGTGGTAGCCGAAGAGTATCCAGCGGCGATCATCGACGCGCCGGAGGCCGAGTGCGACCGGCCCACCGACCGGACCGACGGAGTGTCCACAGGGCGCGATAGGTGCCGGACGAATCCCGTCCTCCGCAGAGGAGGTGGTCGACGAGGGCAGCAGGGAAGACGGCGGGCCTCGGCAACCCGACTCGCGTGGCCCGGAGAACGCCAGAGGCGTTCTCCCAACCCGACTCGCGTGGCCCGGAGAACGCCAGAGGCGTTCTCCCAAGCCGCCCGCAAGGGCGGCCTCAGTCGCAGACGGCGCCGGTCTCGGCCGAGCCGACCAGACG
>JABMPV010000086.1 GCA_013202595.1 bacterium | reverse complement strand
CCCGGCTGTGTCCTCGTCCTCGACGCACGGTGAAGTGCGTCCACGTCCTGCGTCCTTGCCGGATGACGCCCCTGCCTCGCCCTGAACATCGCCAACGTTCCTGGCCAGAGCACTAGATCGGCGGCCGGGGGTCGTACTGGATGTAGCGGCGAACCTCTTTGGCTCGTTCGACGCCCGCGAACCTGACTACGAGGTGGAGGGCCATGTCGATGCCTGCCGACACTCCGGAAGCCGTGACTATCGGGCCATCGTCGACGAACCGGTCGTCGGGACGTACTTCGATTGTCGGGTCGATCGCTGTGAGGTGGTCCAGGGCCCCCCAATGGGTGGTCGCCGGCCTGCCGGTCAGAAGCCCTGCATCGGCGAGCAGCAGCGAACCGGTGCACACCGATGTCATCAGCGTCCCGGATCTGGCCCACGTACCGAGCAGCGCCCGCATCCGCTCATCGCCGACGAGCGGCTGGGTGCCACGTCCGCCCGGCACGATCACGATGTCCAGCGGTGGGGCTTCATCGACCGTGATGTCCGGGAGCACTCGCATCCCCTTGGCACAGGTGATCGGGCCCTCCGTGAGTCCGATGAGGGTGACCGCGACGCCGTCGTCCGGCCATCCGGCCGACCACGCCGATAGAACCTCCCACGGTCCGACCGCGTCGAGTTCCTCGGTGCCGTCGAAGAGCAGGATCCCGATGGTTGTCATCGCAGCAGCCCGATGGTTGTCATGTGATCAGTCTCGCAGGACGGGATGGCCGTGGGACTCGATGTAGGCGGGGATGAGTCGGGCCTTCTGAGGTGATCGGGTCGATGCCCCGGGATGACTGGGAAGCTGCCTGCGGTGGAGTGCCCGGTATGTCACTTGTTGGAGGGTGGATTCCCTCCGCACCGGCGCACGCCGAAAGGAAGATGGCTGCAGCCACCGCCAGGGCTCCGGACTCTCTCATACCCGATACGGTACGCAGAGTGAGGTCAACGGCCACTGAGAGTGGATCACGGCCTCGAGTTTGCGAGAGGACCCGGGGGGCCAGCAGGTGGCGCCGGGTGGTCGGGTCGATTCACCTCCCGATTCCGGGGTATCCGGAGAGCGAACTCCTGCTCGCCGGTCGGGATCGGCATCGGCACGGTTCTCCGACCGGCAGAGGGCCCGGTTGTGTACGATGCCGCAACCGGGAACCCGACAGGAGGGACTTCAGTGGCATCCGACACGATCGCCGCACGCCTCTTTGGCACAGCAGAGCGGACGCCGGGCCGGGCCGCCTACCACCACAAAGTGGATGGCGAGTACCAGGCCGTCTCGTATTCCGAGTACGCCGATCTCGTCCGAAGGGCCGGCAAATCTCTGATGGCCCTGGGCGTGGAGTCGGGCGACATCATCACCATCCTCGGGTTCAATCGGCCCGAGTGGGTGGTCATGGATGTCGCCACGATGGCGGTCGGCGGCGCCCCGGCCGGGATCTACACGACCAGCTCTCCCGAAGAAGTCAGGTACATCGCCAGCCACGCCCAGGCTCCGCTGATCCTCGTGGAGAACGAGGCGCAACTGGCCAAGGTCCTCGCGGTGCGCGCCTCGTTGCCCGACCTTCGCTGGATCGTGACAATGGACGGAACACCACCCCAGGACGACGACTCCATCCTGGGCTGGGACGAGTTCCTTGCCAGAGGTGACGGCGGGGACGATGCGGCCTTCACACAGCGTCTCGAGACCCTGGACGAAGACGCAGTGGCGACGCTCATCTACACCTCCGGGACCACCGGCCCTCCCAAGGGTGTGATGCTCACCCACCACAATCTGACCTGGACGGCGGACGCGGGCCCGGATGTGGTTCCGCTCGGTGCTGACGATCGATCGGTGTCATATCTGCCCCTGAGCCACATTGCAGAGCAGATGTTCACACTGCACATTCCGATCTCGCTCGGGTCCGAGGTGTATTTCGCCGAGTCGATCGACAAGCTCGCCGACGACCTCAAGACGGTGAGGCCGACGTTGTTCTTCGCCGTGCCGAGGGTCTGGGAGAAGTTCCATGCGGGCGTCCTGGCGAAGCTCGCAGAGTCAACCGGTGTGAAGCACAGGATCGGCGCATGGGCCCAGGAGGTCGGCCGCAAGGTCGCCCACATTCGCAACAGCGGGCAGGAACTCCCCAAGGGCCTGAAGGTCCAGTACGCCATCGCCGACAAGGCGGTGTTCTCCAAGGTCAAGGCTGCACTCGGGTTCGATGATTGCCGCGCTGCAGTGAGCGGTGCTGCGCCCATCTCCCAGGAGGTCGTCGAGTTCTTCGCCGGCTTCGACATCCCGATCCTCGAGGTCTACGGGCAGAGCGAGGGGAGTGGTCCCACGACCTTCAATCGCGAAGGGAGGGCCAAGTTCGGGACGGTCGGCCCCCCATACCCCGGTGCCGAGGTACGCATCGCCGACGATGGAGAGATCCTCCTCAGAGGTGGCAATGTCTTCGCGGGCTACTACCGCAGTCCCGAGGACACCAATGAGACGCTGATCGATGGCTGGCTCCACAGCGGAGACCTCGGTGCGTTCGACGATGAGGGCTTCCTGGTCATCACAGGCCGGAAGAAGGACATCATCATCACGGCGGGTGGCAAGAACGTTGCTCCCAAGAACATCGAGGGCGGTCTCAAGGACGAGCCTCTGATCTCGGAGGCCGTCGTCATCGGCGACCGGCGCAAGTACCTGTCGGTGCTCATCACCCTCGATCAGGACTGGTGCGACCAACTCGCAGCCTCACAGGGCGTGGCGGGCGACGTCCACCAGTCCCCTGAGGCCAGGAAGATCGTCCAGGCCGCCGTCGACAGGGTGAATGCCGATCTCGCCCGTGTCGAGCAGGTGAAGAAGTTCGTCATCCTGTCCCGGGAGCTCTCCATCGAAGAGGGCGAGTTGACCGGGACCCTGAAGGTGAAGCGGAACGTGGTCGCAGACCATTTCGCCGATGCCATCGAGGGCATGTACTCGGAGTGACGGGAACTCCAGCGGGCCCGCGCCCGTTGGACCCATCGTGACTTCGATTCATCGCGCGGCACTGATCGCGCTCGCCACTGCATTGATCGCCGCGGCCTGCACCGGGGACTCCACCCCGACCTCGACTTCGGCTGTGGGTCAGGACGCTACGACGTCGACTACCCCGGGTCGCTCGTACGCGGGCACCGACCCCGCTCCTGAGTTCCCGGACGGCCTCGATTGGCTGAACACGTCCGAGCCTCTGTCGATCGCCGGGTTGCGCGGCAAAGCCGTCCTGCTCGACTTCTGGACGTACGGGTGCATCAACTGCATTCACATCATTCCGGATCTGAAGCGCCTCGAGGCGGAGTTCGCCGACGAATTGGTGGTCATCGGTGTCCACTCGGCCAAGTTCGAGAACGAAGGCGATACCGACAACATCCGCAATGTCATCGTCCGCTACGACCTGGAGCATCCCGTCGTCAACGACAAGGGCTTCCTGGTGTGGCAGACGTGGGGAGCCAACGCCTGGCCGACCACCGTCCTCATCGACCCTGCGGGCAACGTCGTCGGTGGCCACTCCGGCGAGGGCGTCTACGAGGTTTTCCAGCCGGCACTGGCGTCATTGGTCGCGGAGTTCGACCGGGCGGGGGCGCTCGACCGGACGCCATTGGATGTGGCCTTGGAGCGCGACGCCGTGCCCGATTCGGTCCTCTCGTTTCCGGGCAAGCTGCTCGCCGATGCCGATGGTGGAAGGT
>JABMPV010000085.1 GCA_013202595.1 bacterium | reverse complement strand
GTTGTCGGTGCTGCCGTGGTTGTCGGAGCAGCCGTGGTTGTCGGAGCAGCCGTGGTCGTAGGTGCTTCCGTCGTCGTGGCAGCTGCCGTGGTTGTCGGTGCTGCCGTTGTCGCCGCGCCATCGTCGTCCCCGCACGCGGCCACCAACAAGGCCAGTGCAGCGAGCAACGCCGCGAGACGTCTACTCATCGTGATCATGGTTCCCCTCAACTTGATTGATTCGGAGCAATGACCAGACGTCGGACTGGCCGAACATCTGGTCGGCGAGAAGACTATTTCGGGCTCCCACCTACCTCGATCGCAGTAGTCGAGACAAATGTTGACCAATGGCCTTGTTTCCTAGGGACCAAAGTCCCACCCGTCATGTTCTTCGGGGTCTGGGGTCGCCCACATGCGCGCCCATCGCCGACTCCGGTCGGCGTATCGGTGGCCTGCAGCGCCCCGGCCGCGTGGTGTTTTCCGCCATCGCAGCAATTTCAGAACCGGCCTTCCCGATCTCTCGAGTTCCGGGCACAGCGAGCAGATTGGTCACGCCACGTCGGTTCAAGGTGCAGCCCCGAACCTGTGAAACGTCGCAGCCTTCATCCCGGGTTGCTGGCTACGCTACGTGACGTGAGTAGGCCCTGGGTTCTCGACGGCCATGAGCGCATGCGCCTCGGGAAGATGACCAACCCCGTTCGCGGACTCCTGCACGGAAGCGCCGCCCTCGTGTTCCTGGTTCTCGGGATCCTTCTGACGATTCTCAATGCCGGCGGGGCCATGCGGCGCCTGTCACTCCTGATGTTCACCATCAGCCTCGTCGGGCTGTTCACGGTGAGCAGCCTCTACCACTCCGTTCCCTGGCGAACGTTGTGGAAGAATCGGATGCAGCGCCTCGATCACTTCATGATTCACGTCCTGGTGGCCGGAACATTCACTCCGATCGCCTGGGTGGTGTTCGACGGATGGCTTCGCTGGGTCACACTCTCCGTCCAGTGGGGGATCGTTGCGATCGGTGCCATCCAGAAGGCAAGGAGCACATACGACTCCCAGGCATGGTCCATCGCCCTCGCAACCACCCAGGGGTGGCTGGCGACGATCCTGTTCTGGCCCCTGGCTCTCCGACTCCCGTGGACTGCGTTGATGCTCGTCGGCCTCGGCGGCGTCCTCTACACGGGGGGCATGGTGCTCATGGTCATCAACCGCCCCAAGCTGTGGCCCCGGGTGTTCTCCTCACATGAGGTGTTCCACATCCTGGTAGTCGCGGCAAGCGCCGTTCACTTCGCGTTCATGGTGAGGTACGTCGCCCACTTCAACATCGTTGCCTGAGCCGAGACTCCCTCAGACGAGCGAAGCCAGGCGCTGTTCCGTCCGACGCCCGTAGGCCATCACCAGCGGCAGCAACGCCACGACGATGGCCACGGCGATGCCGATGTCCACGATCACATCGCCCACGTCCGCACCGAGCACCCCGACCCGGTAGATCGGATCGAGGAAGTAGAAGGTGGGGGTGAAGCGCGGGATCCACTGCGGGAGACCAGGCCAGATGGTGAAGATGACCGGCAGGAAGATCAGGATGCCGCCGCCCTTGATGGTGGTGAACAGCGTGTTGGCGTCCTTGGCCCACAAACCGAGGACGAGACCCAGTTCGGCCAGCATCACGGACCCGACCAGGAGGATCGCTCCCAGCAACAGGGCCCGGCCTCCGAACGCGTCGTTCAGCGCCAGGGTCACCAACGCCATCAGGGTGGACACCAGGGCGGCCACTGCAGCCTTGGCCACCAGCACGTCGCCCATCTGAACCGGGGTCACCAGCAAGGCATCGAGCGTCCTGTGCTCCCGCTCTTCGAGCAATGAGGCTGCGGGCAGGAACAGCCCCGCAATGACCAGTGCGTACATCACCATCATCGGGACGAGTCGGGATGCGAGCGGCACGCCTTCGTCCCCGACGCTGGTGACCACCACGGTCACGTCCGAGCTGATCCCGGCCGACTCGCCGATCGCCTCGGTCACTGCGGCCACGACCACCACCCGGGTGCTGGCGAGACTCGATCCAGAGACAAACAACTCGGCTCCGCCTTCGGACCGTGACGCCAGTGCCTCATCGAAGCCCTTCGGCAGCACCAGGCCCGCATCCAGATCGTGGGATTCCACCCGTGGCAGCAGATCGTCGGTGTCGTCGTAGACGGTGACGGCCAGGCCTTCCAATGACTCGATGGACGGCATCACCGCGGAGAATCCGAGGTCGACCACACCGAGACGCGGTTCGGGTTCGAACAGCGACCCGAACACTCCGCTGATGAGGAACGTCATCAGCACCGGCATGAAGATGGCAAACATGAACACCGGCGATCTCGGTCCCAGGCGCAGTTCCTTCACGATCAATCGCCAGGTCAGGCCCGGAGTCACAGCGAAGCCACCCTTCTCCTCAAGATCGCACTGCCTGCGACGAACGATGCCGCCCCCCAGGCGGCCAGCAGAGCCAGTGCCGGGGCCGTTTCACCCCATCCGTCACCGTTGGTGGTCACCCCGACGACGGCATCGACCAACCCGAACGACGGCAGCAGCCTCACCCAGGCCGCCTGGGTGCCGGGGAACAGGACGCCGAAGGCAGGGATCATGAGCGGGATCATCAGGGCCATGCTGAAGAACAGCACCCCGAGGAAATCCTTTCCGAAGGAGCCCGCAACCATCCCCAACCCCGTGACCAGCACCGCCCCGAGCAGCAGCACCACGAGGATCAACGGAGGGTTGGCCCCGAGGCCTCCGATCAACCCCATCAGCAGAGCAGCCTCGGCGAACGCCAGAGCCGTGCCGAACAGGCCCTTTGCCGCCAGGAAGTCGGCGATCGTCGCCGGGGTGGCCAGCACCGCGACAGCGGTGCGCGCCTGGACCTCGGATGCCACCAGCGAGGCGAGTGCCAGCGTTTCGACCATAAGCACGAAGAAGGCGAGCATCGGGCGCATCTGCTCTTGCAATGACACCTGGTCACCCAGACGATCGGTCCCCAGCACGGTGGTCGTGGTGATGGCTTCGGCACCACTCGCGCTCCCACCGAACTCGACCGCGATGCGGTCCACGATGCCCCCTGCCAGGTGGCCGAACTCCTCGGGGATATCGGCGGGGACGATCACCTCGACCGTGACCTGATCGCCCGCTGCCACATCCGCCACGAAGCCGGCAGGGAAGGCCAATCCAATGATCATGTCGCCGTCCTCCACAGCAGTGGCCAATTCCTCGGCCGAACCGAACACCACCGGCGCCAGGCCCGGAGTCGAATCGAGGTATACGGTCACCTCCGTGCCACCTGATTCGTAGACGCCCATCGCAAGGGTCTCGTCGACCGATGAGGGCAGAAGCCAGAAGACGGCGATGTAGGCGATGAGGCCGATCGCCGTCATGGTCACGAAGAACCGATCGCGGCCGAAAGCCTTGAGGTCCTTGCGGATGATCACGGCGATGATGCGGGCGGTCATGCGTCCAAACGCCTCCCGGCGAAGGTCACGAACACGTCCTCGAGGGTCGCTTCCTCCGTGTGGATGGTGACGATGTCCTCGTTGGCCACCGCCTCACGCAACCGGTCCTCGGCCCCCGGTTCATCGAGATGCACAACGATCTCCTCGATGACCCTCTCCACTGTGTGCCTCACCTTCACGGTGCGCCGCCCGTGCTCGAGCTTGAGCGCCTCGGGAGTATCGAGCGCGAGGATCTCTCCGGAGTTGATGAACGCCACACGATCGGACAGCGAGTCGGCCTCGTGCATGTCGTGAGTGGTCAGCAGGACCGCCGCCCCCCGCTCCGCCTCGGCCGTCACCAGCGCCCTGATGGCCCGCGCCGAGACGGGATCGAGACCGTCGGTCGGCTCATCGAGGAACAAGACGTCGGGTGTGTTCACGAGGGTCCTGGCCATCATCAGCCGCTGACGCATGCCCTTCGAGTAGTCGGCCACCCTGTCCTTTCTGCGATCGGCCAGACCCACCCGCTCCAGCAAGCCGACGATGTCACAGTCCTCCACTCCGAACAGCTTGCAGAAGAAGCGGAGGTTCTCCTCAGCCGACATCGCCGAGTAGAGGTTCTTCTCCTCGAAGCAGACACCGATCCTCCCCTGTATGGCCTCTCGCCTGGCAGGCATCGGCATTCCGAGGATCTCGATGCTTCCGCCGTCGGGCCGCAACTGCCCCGTCAGCATCTTGATGGTCGTGGACTTCCCTGCGCCGTT
>JABMPV010000084.1 GCA_013202595.1 bacterium | reverse complement strand
TCATCGTGGCGACCGTCAAGGACGCCATCCCCGGTGGCAGTGTCAAGCGTGGTGAGGTCGTCAAGGCCGTGGTCGTGCGGCTCCGCAAGGAGAGCCGCCGCCCGGATGGCACCTACATCCGATTCGACGACAACGCCTGCGTCATCATCAACGATCAGCAACAGCCCCGCGGCACCCGGATCTTCGGGCCGGTCGGGCGCGAGTTGCGCGAACGCCGCTTCATGCGGATCGTCTCGCTGGCGCCGGAGGTGCTCTGATGAGGCTCAAGAACGGAGACAAGGTCGTTGTCGTCACCGGCAAGGACAAGGGCAAGCAATCCCGGATAGCCCACGTCTACCCGACCAAGAACAAGATCATCGTCGAAGGCGTCGCCACCGCCCGCAGGCACACCAAGCCGCGCGGCCAGACGATGCAGGGCGGGATCATCGACAAGGACATGCCGATCGATGCGTCCAACGTGATGATCCTGTGCGAGTCCTGCGGGCCGACCCGGATCGGATACGAGACCAAGGACGGCAGCAAACGCCGGATCTGCAAGAAGTGCGGAGGTGACCTGTGACCCCTCGTCTCAAGGAGCGCTATCAAGCCTCGGTGAGGGGTGAGCTCGCCGAGTTGCTCGGCATCGAGAATGCGATGCTCGTCCCGGATTTCACCAAGATCGTTGTGAACATGGGTCTCGGTGACGCAGTGGACGACCGCAACGTCGTCGATGCCGCCGTCGAGGACCTCGGGATCATCACCGGCCAGAAAGCCAGGGTGAACCGGGCCCGCAAGTCCGTTGCCAACTTCAAGCTTCGTGAGGGCATGCCCATCGGTGCGTCCGTCACGATGCGTGGCGACCGCATGTGGGAGTTCCTCGATCGCCTGATCTCTGTGGCCATCCCCCGAATCCGCGACTTCCGAGGGCTCAACCCGAAGTCGTTCGACGGACGGGGTAACTACTCCTTCGGCGTGACCGAGCAGCTCATCTTCCCCGAGATCGACTACGACAAGGTTTCCAAGGTGCGCGGGATGGATATCACCATCGGCACATCTGCAATCGACGACGACGGTGGCCGGGCCTTGCTCATGGCCTTCGGCTTCCCGTTCCGCCGCCAGGAACAGCAGGTAGGTGCATAGATATGGCAAAGAAATCCCAGATCGCAAAGTCGAAGCGCACACCGAAGTTCAAGGTTCGGGCCTACAACCGCTGCGGGCGGTGTGGGCGGCCCAGGGCCTATCTTCGTAAGTTCGGCATGTGCCGTCTGTGTGTGCGCCAGCTCGCTCATCGCGGCGAGCTCCCCGGTGTGAGAAAGGCTTCGTGGTAGCGATGATGACCGATCCCGTCGCCGACATGCTGACCCGGATTCGCAACGCCAATCAGGCGTTGAAGGAATCCGTGAGTATGCCGTCGTCGAAGCTCAAAGAAGAGGTGGCGAAGATTCTCGCCGCCGAGGGGTACATCGTCGGATACGAGGTGACCGCGGCCGGCCCCAAGAAGACGCTCGAGGTAGGGCTGAAGTATGCCGCCGATCGCCAGCGAGTCATCTCAGGCCTCCGTAGGGTGTCTCGGCCCGGCCTCAGGGTCTATGCCGGCGCGACCAATCTGCCCCGTACCCAGGGTGGCCTCGGTGTGACCATCATCTCCACCAGTCAGGGCCTGCTGACCGACAGCGACGCACGGCGTAGGAAGCTGGGCGGCGAGATCCTGTGCGAGGTGTGGTGACATGAGTCGCATTGGCAACTCACCCATCACTCTTCCCGCCGGCGTAGATGTCGCCATCTCCGGCCGTGAGGTGAAGGTCAAGGGCTCTCAGGGGACGCTGTCCCACGTGCTGCCCGAGTCCATCTCGCTGTCGGTCGAAGACGGCGTGCTCACCGTGGCTCGTGAGAACGACCAGCGGCAGAACAAGGCGCTCCACGGCCTGACCAGGGCGCTCATGGCCAACATGGTCATCGGCGTGTCGGAGGGTTACGTCCGCGAATTGCAGACGGTCGGCGTCGGCTATCGTGCCTCGCTCAGCGGCTCGCGGCTCGAGCTGCAGGTCGGGTTCTCCCACCCGGTGCACATCGATGCACCCGATGGGATCACATTCGAGGTTCCCGACCCCACCAAGATCATGGTGAAGGGAATCGACAAGCAGGCCGTAGGCCAGGTGGCAGCCGACATCCGTTCGGTCCGCCCACCAGAGCCGTACAAGGGCAAAGGCATCCGGTATGCAGGCGAGCAGGTTCGCCGCAAGGCCGGCAAGGCAGGAGTGGCGCGATGAAGGGTTCACGAGCAGACGCACGCAAGCGTCGTCACTTCCGGCTTCGGAAGCGCATGCGCGGCACCTCAGAAGCGCCCCGCCTCGCGGTGTTCCGGAGCAATCGGCACATTTACGCACAGGTGATCGACGACATCGCAGGGCATACCGTCGCAGCTGCCTCCTCGATCGAGAGTGGCGTGGAGGGGACTTCCCTGACCGTCGCGACCGCATCTGAGGTCGGAAAGCTCGTCGCCGTGCGTGCGAAGGACGCAGGCGTCTCCAAGGTCGTATTCGACCGTGGCGGCTTTGCCTACCACGGGAGGGTCAAGGCCCTCGCTGATTCGGCACGAGAGGAAGGTCTGGAGTTTTGAGCAGTAGAGACCGTCGTAGCGATCGACGCCAATCCGAGGGCCCCCAGTTCGAGGAACGGGTCATCGCGATCAACCGCGTTGCCAAGGTCGTCAAGGGCGGCCGTCGATTCCAGTTCACAGCGCTCGTCGCCGTCGGTGACGGCAACGGCAAGGTGGGCATCGGATACGGCAAGGCCAAGGAAGTGCCCACCGCCATCCAGAAGGCAATGGACCTCGCCCGCAAGGACATGAGGCCCGTGCCGATGGCGGGTACGACCATCATCCACGCGGTCATCGGTGTCGGTGGTGCGTCGAAGGTGCTGATCAAGCCGGCAGCGCCCGGTACCGGTGTCATCGCCGGTGGCGCAGTCCGGCAGATCATCGAGGCCGCCGGAATCAAAGACGTGCTCGCCAAGTCG
>JABMPV010000083.1 GCA_013202595.1 bacterium | reverse complement strand
GCTTGATGGTGCCGGCCACCGGTACGACGAATCCGGCGCCCTTGAACACGCGAATGTCCCGGATCGGCAGCGTCCAACCGCGTGGACGCCCCTTGAGATTCGGATCATGCGACAGGCTCAAATGCGTCTTGACCATGCAGACGCCGAGTTCTGAGATGTCCGGATCGGCCTCCAATGCGTCGAGCCTCGTCTGCGCTTCACTGGTGTAGGAGACGCCGTCCGCGCCGTACACCTCCCGGGCGACCAGGTCGATGCGTTCCCGCAGCGGTCTGTCGAGGCCGTAGAGGAACTCGAAATTGGGCTTCTCCTCGCACGCCTCGATGACCGCCTCGGCGAACTCGATGGCTCCGTCGCCGCCCTCCAGCCAGTGCTGTGATACCGCAGCGAGTGCGCCGTTCTGCTCCGCGATCTCACGGACCAGGGCGATCTCCGCCGGGGTGTCGGCATAGAAGCCGTTGACGCAGACGACCGGCCGTACGCCGCTCTTCTTGACCGTTTCGATATGAGCGATCAGGTTCTCGCAGCCCGCTTCGACGAGTTTGAGATTCTCCTCGCTGTAGGCGGCGTCGAGCGGGATTCCCGGCTTCACCTCGGGTCCGCCTCCGTGCATCTTGAGGGCACGGATGGTGGCGACGATCACGATCGCGTTCGGCTCGATGCCCGAGAATCGACACTTGAGATTCCAGAACTTCTCGAATCCGATGTCGGCGCCGAACCCGCTCTCCGTCACGTGGTAGTCGGAGAGCTTGGTGCCCAGCCGGTCGGCGATGATCGAACTCTGGCCGATGGCGATGTTGGCGAACGGTCCGGCGTGGACGAACACCGGCTGACCCTCCAGCGTCTGCATCAGTGTCGGGTTCAGTGTCTCCATCATCCAGGCCGTCATCGCTCCGTCGACCTCGAGGTCTGCGGTGGTCACCGGATTCCCCGCTCTGTCGTAGGCGACGATGATCTTGCTGATCCGTTTCCGAAGGTCTGCCAGGTCGGTGGCGACAGCCAGAATCGCCATCAGCTCGCTGGACACGGTGATCTGGAATCCCGAGTCCATCTCGTAGCCGTCCATCTTCCCGCCCCGGCCGATGACGATGTTCCGCAGTGACTGCGCGCAGAAGTCCATGGCCCAGCGGAGTTCGACCCGCTCGGGGTCGATGTCCAATCGAGTCAGGTTGCTCTTGGCCAGCCTGGCGTCGTCGTAGTTCCGCTCGTGCTGCATGCGTGAGGTGAGTGCCACCATGGCCAGGTTGTGGGCGTTGGTGATGCTGTCGATGTCCCCGGTCAGCCCGAGGCAGAAGGGGGTGAGCGGTATGCATTGGGCAAGGCCCCCGCCGGCGGCTGAGCCCTTGATGTTGAAAGTCGGCCCGCCGCTCGGCTGCCTGATGGCACCGGTGACGCGTTTGCCGAGCTTGCCCAGGCCCTGGATGAGTCCGATTGCCGAAGTGGTCTTGCCCTCGCCCAGCGGAGTAGGTGTGATGGCCGTCACATCGATGTACTTGGCCTGCGGCGCCGATTCGAGGCGCTCGAGGACCGCCCGGTAGTCGACCTTGCCCAGCCACTTGCCGTAGGGGATCAACTCATCGCCCTGGAGTCCGAGCTCCTTCCCCAGTTGATCGAAGGTCTTCATCGATCTCTCGGCAGCCTCGGCGATCTCCCAATCGGCCAATTTCGTCGGATCGAGCCCTGCTGTCATCGTTGTCGCCTCCATGTTCTCGTCGGACCATGACCGGTGGGTTGTGGATCGGCGGGACCGGGTCCCGTGCCATCCGCAAGTGGGTCCCACTCTGTCGAAGCGGTCGTCCCGACACTAGGGCTGTATGGCTGTTTTGTCGGTCCGCAACGCCTCTCTGTAGGGAGTGTGCCTGCGCATGCCCCGGCACACTCCCTGAGAAGAGCATCGAGGTGTGAATGCCGTCCTGCCACCCCGAGGAAGACGGCTTCGCCGGGTTCCCCGGGAGAAGACCAAGCGTGCCCTGGTCCTCCAGGTGCAGCCACTCGTTGCCAAAGCCATTCTTCCGTGGTTCGGCGGTGGAGCGTCGGTGTGGTGACTATGTCTGGATCGATGGGAACTCGGATGGCGGGTACCCAGACGGGACCCCGAGACTGTTGCCGATTCCCACCGCGATGAATGTTCGGGCGATCGCAGGTCATGTGGTCGCCATCTCCTACAGCGACGAGGCGGGGGCGCGCCCGGGGCCGCCCTCGGACGGGCGGCCCCGGATCATCGAGCGGTTGCCTCTTACGACGGTTGGGCGATCTCCCGGATGCGGATCGATTGGAAGCGGAGCACATGGATGATCGTGCCGAGGCCGAAAGTGATGCCGAAGAGATAGAAGCCGACGCCGAGGCGTCGAAGTCCCTCGAGGGATTCGGACCAGGTCGCGATCGACACGGCCGACCACGTCGTGATGTTGGCCGCCACCACCAGATGCAGGGCCACGGCCACCAGGATGGCCATCATCCCCAGCATCATCGAGAGCATGAACACTCGGGCCGTCGGCGGCATCTTCAGGGTCCTCACCTCACCTCCGACTGCCTCCTGGATCTGACCGCCGCCGGTGCGAAACACGCCGAGAATGCGAGCGATTGCGAAGGAGATGGCTGCAAACACGGCCGCGAAGCCGATGAACTGGATCGCCGGAATCAACTGGCCGAGTGTGGCGATGGTCTCGCCGTCCGGAGCAGTCGAAGCGATTTCGGCGGCCCGCACCCACGAGAGCACCAGGGCAGTGGGGAAGGCCATGAGGGCCATCACGAACATGGGAAGCCAGAGTCTGCTGCCCATCTTCTGGGGGAGGTTCCGGGTGAGGCCCCTGGACGAGGTCTCATGTGTGAAGTCTGCGGAAGTGGTCATTGTCTGCCCCTCACTTTCCTGAGGTGATGATGTTGCGGATGCGGTTGAATTGGAAGTTCAGGACGTTGCCGATCGTGACCAGTGCCATGACGATGCCCATGAGGATCATGGCGAGGCTGAACTCACGAAATGGGCCGAGCCATGCGAACCAGGCCGCCGGGTTGTCGACTCCGGCTGCGACGATGCCGTACAGGGCGAACTGCGTGATGCCGGCCATCAGGCCGAGCATCATCAACCCCACGAAGACCTTGGCCGTCGTGGGCATACGGAGGGTCTGCGTCGACAGGCCGAGTGACTGCTGGACCGCGCCCCCGCCCTCGCGGAGGCTGGCAAGGATCGATCCCAGCAGGAACGCGATGCCGGAGAGGATGAACGCCTCGCCGAGGAACTGGAGTCCCTGGGTCCAGGCTGCAGCCGAGATGCTCGAGGTGTCGCCTGCCCACACCCACGAGGTGATCAGGCCTGCAACCACCGCCATGGCGCCTATCGCCAGCATCGGGAACCACAAGGTCTGAGCCATCCGGTGGATCGGGAGCGGCTCGGGGACGGCGTCGGTCTCGGTGGCCTTCCCGAACAGGGTGACGATGTCGCCGCGTGGTGCGGGCGTCTTTCCCTCTGCCTTCAGAGCGGGGAGGGCAGCCTTCATGGAGTCGACCCTCAGCCACAGGCGGATGAGGATTCCGATCAGGACGACGGCGATCGAGAGTTTGATGATCGCGAACCCGGTTGTGTTCAGGCCGAAGCCGATTGCGTTGAGACGGAGCAGTGCCTCTGTGTCGGCGACGTCACCGGCTGCGATCCACAGTACGACGGCTGCGACGGCGATCACCATGAGTCCGGTGAACGCCAGGACAAAGGCGATCGGGCGGTGTCGGGAGGCGATGCGGTGGTCTGCGTGCGCCGCCGGGCGGGTGAGCGTACCGATAGTGGTCATGAGACCTCCTTGTCGAGGTGGTACGCCCTCAACAACCTCGCAACGGAGGTGACGGGTTCGTGATAGTCGGCCGGGTGACAATCTGCATCACTCGAGGGAGG
>JABMPV010000082.1 GCA_013202595.1 bacterium | reverse complement strand
CTGGCATCCTGGTATCTCCAACGGTCGGTCACGGACTTGCACCGGTCATCATGACCGGACCGTGCACCGACCGTTGGAACTCGCCGTGTCTCCGTTGATCTTCGCGATCTAGCGCAGTGGCTGATCCAAACGGGCCTCTTCTTGTTCGGGGTGAAGATGGTCGGGATGGTCACATCGGCGGCCTCTGTCAGCGAACGCCGGTACGGCAGCCTCTTTGGCGCTGCGCCGGTCGGCATGATCGAGGCTGACTTCAGTGCCATTGGGGCCTGGCTCACTGAACTCCCGGTCGCTGGACCGAGCGCCTTGCGAGATTACCTCTTGAGCAATCCGGATCAGATCACGGAGGCATTTTCGCTACTGGAGATCGAAGAGGTCAATCGCGCGGCTCTCGACCTGATGCGGGTCGACTCGAGAAGAACACTCGTGCAGCGGTTCGCCAAGACCTCCAATTCGCAACAAGCCCTCAAGGTCTTTGCCGAGCAGCTCATCGCGATCTCGGAGCAGCGTGCTGTCTTCGAGATGCGCTACACAGCAGAAAGGGCCGATGGCGAGGAGTTCAGTGCGGTACTGGGGACGACCTTCCCCCAGAACGCCTACGGTGACCTGGTTCTCAGCCACGGAGTAGTTTCCGTCACCGATATCTCCCACTTGGACGACTCTCTCGGGTCCGATAATGACCTACTCGCAAGCGTGAGCCACGAACTGAAGACCCCGCTCACCAGCCTCGCGGGCTTCTCCCGTCTGCTTGCCGAGAATCCCGACGGCTTCGACAACGCCGAGAAGGCGCAGACGGTGGCAATCATCGCTCAGCAAGCAGAAGGATTGACCTACATCGTCGAAAATCTGCTGGTGGCAAGCCGAGAAGACCTGTCAACCCTGCCGCTGCGCATGGAACCGGTCGGAATGGCCACCTTTCTATCGATGATGAGCCTGGACCTCAACATCATCCGCGCCGGAAAGCAGCTGCGGTTCGGACCCTGTGAAGCGGTGTTGTATGCCGACCAACTCCAACTCCGTCACATCCTGTGGAACCTAATCGACAACGCTATGACATACGGCGGCGACGAGATCACCATCGACGCGCTCACCCGGGGCGATAGCGGGATAGCCACGGTCTCCGACAACGGTGCCGGTCTTCCCCAAGGGCAGGAAAGCCTGGTCTTCGAACGACAAGAGAGGGTGGCTCGTAGCAAGGATCAGCCGATGTCACTCGGTCTCGGCCTGCCCGTGGCGCGCAGCCTCGCTCAAGCCATGGGCGGTGCTCTCACCTACTCAAGAGAAGGCGGTCTGACGATCTTCGAACTCAAACTCGACCTTCCGCCGGCGGCGAGTGCCCTGTCAGACGTGGCGAGCGATGTCGACCGCGTCGAACATGCTGACGCTGTCGACATTCGAAGGATCCCTGCCTAACGACACCATTCCCGGAGCCGATGGTCGACAAGAGAGACCCCTCCTGGAGACTGAGGTCATGGGGATCTATCTCATGTCGGTAAGGGAGAGCCGACGTCCGGTGAGATAGACCCCTTCTGGAGGCTGAAGCCATGGGGGTCTACTTCACATCGTTAGGAGAGCCGACGGTGGGTGAGTTAGACCCGGGGTGGCGGATCAGACCGTGGGGGTCTGCTTCCACTCGGTGAGAGCAGCGAACGGGCGGGTCCGACGCAATGTCGAACCCGCCCATCGATAGGTCAGTTCGCTACCGGTCGACGTTCAGGCCTACGGCATGTACGACCCGAATCCGGCATTGTTGGGCGATAGATACTGGATCCCATGAACGCCAGCGCACCGATCGTTCTCGACTTCCTGGATGATGGCGAACGCACCCCAGATCACAGCACCGATCTCGGTATCGTCGACCGTGTACCAGAGGCCCGGTATGGTGGATCCGTTTGCATTCGACGGCACTTTGTAGGCGTCGGCCGGGGCAGCGACGATCTTCACGAAGTAGTTCCACTTGCAGGTCTTGCCGTCCTCGCCCTCGTACTCACCGGATTGGTGATTCGTGGTCCAAGCCCCCGACCCGATGTAGGAGTCGAAGCCGAAGTGACGGTCGAGCAATTTGTCATAGTCAGCATCAGTATTTGCCAACCATGCATCATTCCACTTCATGATCAGCTTGACATCGCAGTAACTACCCCCGATCACACGGTTGTAATCGCAGTACCGGCCGCTGAACATGTGCCCCTGGTAGTTGTAACCAAACTCATCGAAGCCGACGGTGAGGGTCTCGCCAGTGCTCGCTAGGAGTTCACCAATCTGAATTGTGGTTACTCCAGGCTTTCCCTTGGCAAGTGCCGGCGCAGCCAAGGCGAGCGCCAAGACAGCCACAGTCAGAAGAGTCAGTGCAGATCGTAGACGACGCATAATTGCCTCCCCTTACCCTGCCTCAAGGCAGGATGCTCACCCCTCGCTGTCGAACCTACTCCTTTGAGTAGCACGGAGCACAGGTCGTGGAGCCGACGGTCGGTGAGATAGACCCCTATTGGCGGATCGGTCCGTGGTCAGACTGCCGACCAGAAACCTGTTCGATGCGTTGATGATCCTCCCCCTGACTTATGCTCGCGCCATGCCCGATCACGATGTCGAACGCGCTCTCGCCGACTGCTTTGAGGCAGCGGTCCTCACCCACCTCGGGGCCGCACCCAACGGCCGGGAGGAGCATGACGGACCTCCTCCGAGGTTGCGAGTCGACTTCACCTATTCGACGCCGGCACCCGGTGCCGCGCTGGAGATCAGCGACATCGCCTGGCGCCTTCGGCGAGCCGCCAACAGCGCCCGTGACCGATTGGAGGACCGGCTCAACGACGTGGCTCGCGACGAGGAACTCGGGGAGTGGGAGGCTTCCCTGACCGCCACCGACCAGGTCCGCAAACTCGAACCGCTGATCGCCGGACTGATGCAAAGTGGTGAGGAAATCGACACTCACGAACTGGAGAACGAGGCCATCGAGGCGATCCATGCGAACGATCAGACGACATACCGCGCCCTCACGGATCGGGTCAGGCAGCTCAACGCCTTAGGACTCACGAGACTCTGGAAGGAACCCGGTGACGATCACGGCTTCACCGTTGGGCTCTTCATGTCGAGACTCCTTCCGGCGCACGACCTCGGCAACGGTCTCGCAGATCGGATCGACGCCAAGTCTGAGGTGTTGCGGGAAGCCCGACAGGATCAGCCGGGACGAGTGACCCACCTCCTGGTCAGGGTCACCGATGGGCGAGTATCGAAACGCGACCTGGAGACGCCACCGCCCCTTCTCCCAGACTCCATCGACTACCTCTGGGTGATCCTCCGAATCCTGCTGAACGACGAGGCGCGCGGCCTCTGGATCAGACGAGGCGACGCCGCCTGGTCGGAGTTCGCCGAGCAGATAGGACCTCTCCCCGAAACCCCCGGGTGAGCGGATGCCGTGTACGTCACTTCCTGTCACCGCGGTCCGACCGCGGTGGTTCCCAGGCCCGGGTCCGTGCGCGGCAAACCTCCCGCGGGCAAGAGGCTGCCGGTGTCGGAGAGCCGACGTCCGGTGAGATAGACCCTGGTTGGCGGCTGAGACCGTGGGGGTCGGGCTCTGGCTCGTTGAGCCGCTAGACGGTGTACCGGGCCTGCTAGCGGATGCTAGGTAGCTGGCTCAGAGTTGTAGGCGATACCTTTTTCGTCCAGGAGCTTCCGGATTGCAGCAACATGCGCTGCGATCCCTACGCTGAGGAATTGGTGTTCCTCTCTCCGTGAAGGGCCCGCCTTGCCCTTCGGTTTGGGAGCGAATCCGAGCTCCAGATGGTTGGTGCGTGACTGAATGCCGACGACCCGACCTTCTGTGTCGAACAGCGGCCCGCCACTCTGCCCCATGAGACCTGGCGTTGAGGTTTCAATGAACGTTTGTTCGCCGTCCACGGCAATGAACCTCGTCACAATCCCGTCGTTGGGGAAGCGAGGAATCGGGAAGACATCGTCTGGAAGCCGCCACTCGCCAGTGCCCGAATCGAATGATGCATCGATTTCATAGAAGGGGAAGCCCAACCTGCAGACGCTCATCCCGTTCTTGACGGTGTCGGGTTCTCGAATGATCGGGTACTCACCGGCCACAAGGGCGGAGGATCCCTTCAGCTCAACGACAGCGATGTCTGCCTTTGGGTTCCCATGGATGGTGCCCAACGTGACGGTGGGTAACCCCCACAGGCTGGCAACGGAGACGAGGGTGGCAGGATCTAGCCTGATCTTCTTGAGCGCTCGCCGGCGACCCTTGGTATCCAAGCTCGAATCGGCCTCCACGGCCGCTTTCTGCTTCTCGTAATCCAGTACGAGGGCGGTGTCCTTGGTTCCACGAAGCAACGGCTCAACGATGTGAAAAGCCGTGAGCGCCCAGCCCTCGTCGTTGAGCAAGACGAAGCTTCCGATGCCTGTTTTCTGGTCGCCACCGTGAGTCCGTGTCGCCAAGAGAACGGGATGCGTGAACTTGGCTGTGATCTCGTACGCCTTCGTGAACACCGAGGCACCTCCGACGGTTGCCGGTCCAACCGTAGTCCCCTGGTGTGACACGCCACGACGTGGAATGGGCATGACAGGGTGCGTTCTCTGTACTACAGCACCCTCAAACTGCATGATAGAAGATGCCCTTGACAGGAATTCACAGGCGAGTAGTCTGAAAGCTCACTTCTGAGACTGTGATATGGGCAAAGACTTTCGTGAGGAACGGATGGATTCGGCTGAGGGTCTCGGCCAGGCACTGCGGGTCTGGACGGGTTGGTCGGAGTCTGTTGGTTTGGAGCGTCCGGCTGCATGGGATCGAGCGTTCGCCCGAGTT
>JABMPV010000010.1 GCA_013202595.1 bacterium | reverse complement strand
GCGCTGCTGCTCGCCGCCGGAGAGGATGTTGACCTGAGCGAACGTGCGGTTGCGGAGATCGGTGACCTCGAGCAGTGCCTCCGCCCTGCGACGGCGGCGCTTGCGCGGCACGCCCGCGAGCAGCATTGGCAACTCCACGTTCTGCAGCGCATTGAGGTACGGGACCAGGTTCCTGGTGAAGTCCTGCCACAGGAACCCGACCGATCGACGGAAGAACGAGAGCAGATCCGTCCCGAGCGGTGATGTGAGATCGGTGCCGGCAACCTCCACCTTGCCCGCCGAAGGCTTTTCCATCCCGCCGAGAATGTGCAGCAGGCTCGACTTTCCCGAACCGGACCGTCCAACGATCGCAATGAACTCGCCCTGACGAACGTCGAGATCGACGCCCTGAAGGGCCACCACCTCGAGCAGGCCCTGCTTGTGGATCTTGATGACATTATCGCAACGCACCACAGAGGTCATCGCTCCACCTCCCTCAGGACTTCACTGAGCCGTCTCGCCGACACGCTCCGTGTCGACCACAGCACCGAGATCACCAGGAGCACCGTCACCACCGCCAGGTAGATGCCGAGGCGGCTCGGAGAGACCTGCATGATGGCAGCCGGCAGCAATTCATCGGCGTCCTCGCCCAATTGCAGGAAGGGCAGCATCAGCCGCATCAGGCCGAGGCCGGCGATCACGCCGACGATGGCCCCGACGCCGAGCACCACCAACTGCTCAAGCGCAAAGGTGCCTGCCACGCTCCTGCGACGCAGGCCGAGCGCCCGCAGCACGCCCATCTCCCGGTATCTGCGGCCGACCGCCATGATCACATACGCGGTGACTCCCGCGAGGGCCAGCACGACGCCCGCACCCGTACCGAGGAAGAGGATCGAGACCAGGCCGACCTGAATCGGTCTACTGGAGAAGTCGGCAGACACCCCGCCGGCCGTGATGACCGCATCGGGTTCGGAGGTGATCTGGCTGGTGAGCACGCGCACGGCTCCATCGGGATCATCGGTCTTCACCCAGATCTCCGTCGGCTCCGCACGACGGGCCGGGGTCCCCGTCAGCGCCCACGCCGGAGAGCCCGACAGCCATTGGAGAAGACCGTCGAGGTCGGTGACCATCGCCCCGTTGAGCCGCGGGTCGCCGGTGGTCGGGAGCACCTCGATGATCGCAACAACGGCACCCTCGACCTCTTCACCCTCGATGCCGAACAGTGCCTCCGAGCCGACACTCACTCCTGCAATGCCGGCGGATTCACGGTCGAGGACGAAGGGAAGGCGCTCTGGTGCTCTCGCCATGTGCGGCACGTCGTCAGATCTGACCCGCTCGGGCAGGTCCCAGGCCAGCACGTCACCCTCGCGGAAGTACGGTGACGTGGCGGGGTCCCGGGGAGCGCTCTGCCCCAGTGGGATCTCCTCGAGGTAGGCATTGAGCGCGTACTCGCCGGTGGCGAGTGAGGCGCGCAACCCGTAGCGGCCTTCCAGTTCGTCGATCACTCCAGCGAACACCGACTGCTCGCCCGACGCAGTCGCTGCCACCACGTCGCCGATCAGCACCTCGGTCTCTTCGAGCGATGCGCCGCTTCTGGCGTCCCGCTCCACCCAGATCGACTGGATGAACTGCTTCGCTGCGACACCGCCGACTGCGGGGCCCGGAAGCGCCCGCTCGGGATCGATCATCACCGAGGACGAAGTCCACCCTTCGGCTGTGAATGAGGTCTCTGCCCTGTAGGTGAGGAGACGATGCCGGTCGTCTGCGATGCGGACCATGAACCGAACCGGTTCGGGCAAACCGTCCGAGTCGACGTCCACCCACGACGGCGGGACGATGACGCCATCGATGTCGAGGCGGATGGTGCCCTCGGGCAACTCAACGCCCCAATCCGGCCCCGTTCCGAGAGCGGTCACGCCGAGCGCATCATTCACCGGCAGTTCGGCGAAATCGTCACGCCACGCAATCACCCGGGTGAAGGTCTCAGGGTCGACCGCCAGCAACTCCGACACACGCGATATCAGCCGGGCTGCTCCCTGGGCGCGCAGCACCGGGGATCCGATCGCATCGTCGGGTGGTAGGGCGAATGCGACGTCGTCGGCAACCACCCTGGCGTCGGAGCCGGACTCGAACAGAGCGCGGTCCTCATACGACTGTTCCAGCGTGCCGGCATAGGTGAGAGCGAACGCACCGAACCCCGTGGTCAGCCAGACGAGCAGCGCAAGGCGCCCGTAAGGGATCGGATTGCGGCCGAGGTGCCAACCCGGGAGGGCAGCCGTCATCCCTCGGAACTTGGTCATCACCCAGCCGACGCCCCGCAGGACGTAGGGAAGCAGGCGAAGGAGCAGGAGAGAACCAGCGAACAGGAACAGGGCGGGAGCCGCAATCGAGAACGGGTCCAACCCCAACTCGTCCGCACCGGTGTCGACGATCCCTTGCTGGCGCAACTCGAAGAGAATCACCCCGGCAAGGACCACCATGAACACATCGAGGTAGTACTTCTGCCACACCGACTGGCGTGCCGGCCGGGTGGCGAGCGACCGCAACTCCAGCACGCTGCGGCGAGCGAGTGGGACGATGGCCAGGCCCATGGCAACAAAGGTCAGCAGACCGCCGGCGACTGCGAAGGGGATGACGGACCGCGACTGGACCACCGACAGGGCGTCGCCGCCGGTGAGCGTTGACATGGGCGGGATGCGACCGGTGAGTGCCACCAAACCGCGAGCCACCCACGGGGCCAACAGGATCGCTCCGATCGCGATCAGTGACGACTGCATCAAGTGGATGCCGATGGTCTGCCACGACGACGCCCCCCTGAGGCGCAGCAGGGCCAACTCGGCCGACTCCCGCTCGAGAGACAGCGCCGCCATGTAGATGAGGAAGTACAGGGCGCCTGCGACGATCAGCGCCAGCATCGCCAGGATCGGGGCGCCGAAGACCACGGTCCTGACGTCGAATTCATCGATCAGACCGCTCAACTGAGTCGTGGTCCTGATGCCTTCGGTCCTGGCCACCCTGGTGGTGAACGAAGTCACACCCTCCGCCAGGCCCGACACCGTGCCGAGTTCCACCGCCTCGCGATCGAGGCGCAGGGTGAAGTTGACCGAGGCGGCAAGCCCTTCGAACCCCCTGTCCGTGCGCAGCCAGGGATCATCACCCGGAGCGGTCAGCGCAAAGGGCCCCACCCAGGCCTCGAAGGTGGGGAGATCCACATAGGTGAGCATCCCGGGGTTGACCGCCTCCCAGATGACGGCCGTCGGGTCTGTGGGTTTGGCGATGCCCGAGATCTCGACCAACTCGAACAACTCGGGGAACCCGACGAATGGCCGGAGCACCGTCAGATCGCCGACACCGAGGCCGGTCAGCCTTGCGAGGTCCTCACCGAACACCACGCGCAGACGGGGATCGGTTTCCTGCCATGGGATCTGCTCGACGGACAGGGTGCCCTCTATCAGTTCGACCTGATCGCCGAGGCCGGCGGTCGTGAAGAGCCTCGTCTGAGCCGGTTCGCGTGGAGGAGTCGGATACGGGGCGGGCGTATCCGGGTCGACCGCGTAAGCCTCCCTCCATGTCTCCGCCAACCAGAGCCAATCGGGGTTGCCCAGGGGGATGACCACCAACTCCCTGCTCAGGGTGCGCTCGTCGACGCGGGGGTACCAGGTGGCGATCGATGCACGCGCCTCATCCAGAGCCACGCGAGCAGATCCGGCATCGTCCGCGCTGTAGTCGTTCATCGTGAACGACGCGTTCAGGTCGACCACGGAGTCGGGGGCCTGGCGGAAAGTGAACAGGAGATCGATCGCCTGAACGGAGGCCTCATACAGCGGGAGCACGGTGAGGAGCGCCGTGACCAGCGTGGCGCCGAGAAACGATCCCAGCAGCATCAGCCGCCGTGACCAGATCCTCCTCAGCACGAGGCCGAGGTACGTGACGATCCTCATCCGCTCTCCATGAGGCGTGGAACGACCAGGCTACCGCTGCTCAACATGGTTATTTCTCTAACGCCCGCTGGGCTAATCAGCGACACCACGCAACACGAGTTCACCCGCCAGGGCACAGGTTGTGGTGGTCGAACCGATCACCACATCGGGCGGCCGATCTCTGAAACACGAGTCGAGGGCGTAGTCACAACGCGGTGCGAACGCGCAGCCCCACTTCTGGGCCTCGACGAGATCCGGCGCCTCTCCCCTGATCGGGCGTAGCCTCTCCAGGCTCAACCCTGGGATCGACCCGAGCAGGCCTTCTGTGTAGGGATGCTGCGGGGAGGAGAAGATGTCATCGACCAACCCCTGTTCGACGATCCGCCCGCCGTAGATCACGGCCACTCGATCGGCCACCGATGCAACCGTTGCCAGATCGTGGGTGACCAGGATCATCGACATGCCTCTGGCACGCCGGAGATCGTCGATCAGCGTCAGCACGGCCCGCGCCGTCGTGACGTCGAGGCCGCTCAGCGGTTCGTCGGCGATGAGTAGTCGCGGTGCGGTGATCAGAGCCGCAGCGAGCATCGCCCTTTGTGCCTGGCCGCGCGACACCACGTGGGCGTATGCCGAGAAGGTCCGCTTCTTGTTGAGGCCCACCTCCCCGAGTGCGTCCATGACACGGCGGGAGATCTCCTCCTCCGTGAGCCCGCCATGCTCTTCGAGCACCTCCCCCGATTGCGGCCCGAACGGATCGATGGGGTCCCATGCGCCGATCGCGTCCTGGAGCATGACTCCGATCCCCATGCCCACCAGGCGGCCCCAATCGGTGTCATCGAGATCCTGAAGCACCTGACCCTCAAAGGTCGTCGTGCCACCGACCACCCGTGCCCCCGGGGACAGGAGATCGATCGCTCCCATCGCGATCAAGCTCTTGCCGGAGGACGACTCGCCGACCAGCGCCAGAACCTCACCCTTGGCCACGCTGAAGGTGGCCCGGTCGACCACTCTGAGCT
>JABMPV010000081.1 GCA_013202595.1 bacterium | reverse complement strand
TCATCTGGCCGCCGTAAACGCGGCAAACGTTTGTGGTCGGGGCACTAGATTCCAGACGTGCCTTCATTTCGATCGCTGGTCCCCCGACACGAGAACGGGGCGGGACGCGAGAAACTCGGCACATTCATAGGGGTGTTCACTCCGTCGATCCTCACCATCCTCGGCGTCATCCTCTTCCTGCGTGCCGGATGGGTGGTCGGCAACGTCGGGTTGGTCGGTGCGATCGCCGTGGTGGTCATCGCCCACATGGTGACGCTGGCCACGGCGATGTCCCTGTCTGCGGTGTCCACCAACATGCGAGTGGGAGCAGGCGGCGCCTACTACATAATCTCGCGCAGCCTCGGCGTGGAGATCGGGGCTGCCATCGGCATCCCGCTGTTCCTCGCCCAGGCGTTCAGCGTCACGCTCTACGCATTCGGCCTGGCAGAGAGCCTCGAGATGATCTGGCCCGACGTACCCCAGCGTCCCGTCGCCGCGTTGGTCGTCCTGGCTGTCGGATTGCTCGCCGCCCGGGGCGCGGGGATCGCTCTACGCATGCAGTTGCCGATCATGGGGGCCATCGGCGTCGCTGCCCTCATGCTGATCATCGGGGTCATCCAGAGTGCTCCGGCGATCATCCGCACCGGAGCGGCCCCCGGGAGTGAGAGCTTCTGGCCGGTCTTCGCTGTGTTCTTCCCTGCCGTCACGGGGATCATGGCCGGCGTCTCACTGTCGGGCGACCTGGCCAAGCCGGAGCGGTCCATCCCCAGAGGGACGATCTTCGCGGTTGTGGTCGGCTTCGTCGTCTACATCTCCGTGGTCGTGCTCCTCGGCATCGGAGCCTCCCCCGAGGAGTTGGTCTCCGACCGGCTCATCTGGTTCACGCTGGCCGGAGGCACCTCGTTCCTCATCTTCCCCGGTCTGTGGGGAGCGATCTTCTCATCGGCCGTCGGGAGCGTCCTGGGAGCACCCCGCACCCTCGAGGCCATGGTCGACGACCGGGTCCTCCCGCGACCGATCGGTGCCCGCTTCCGATTCGTCAAGGGACCCGGCGTGCCGCTCCTCATCACCGTGGGTGTGGCTCTCGGCGCAGTGGCTCTCGGAGACCTCAACGCAGTGGCACCCGCGCTCACGATGTTCTTCCTCACCACCTACGGCATGATCAACCTGGTCGCCGGTGTCGAGCGACTGACGGGCGACCCCTCGTTCCGCCCCACCATGCGGGTGCCGTGGTGGGTGTCCCTCGCCGGCGCGCTGGGGTGCTTCTGGGTGATGTTCCTGATCAACCCCCTCGCTCTCGTGATCGCCATCGTGGTAGAAGTCGGGGTCTACCTGCTGATGCGCCGCAGGGCGATGGCATCTCCGTGGGGCGACCTGCGACGAGGTGCACTCACCGCACTCGTGCGCTCCACCGTGATGCAGTTGCGCCGTCTCCCCCGCGACCCGCGCAACTGGCGCCCCAACATCCTGCTCTTCGCCGGCGATGTCGCCAGGCGACCCAATCTGGTCAGGTTCGGCTCGTGGCTGGTCCAGGACCGGGGCATCCTCACGGTCGCCGCGATGAAGGTGGGAAACCTCGAAGAGGAGGGCCCGTTCGTCGCACAGGACGAAGCACGGCTCAACGAGGAACTGGAGCAGTTGGGGGTCGCGGCCTTCGGCGAGATCGAGATCGTCAAGAACTTCGAGACCGGTGCGCTGGCGGTCGCCCAGGCCAACGGCATCGCAGGCATCGAATCCAACACGGTCATGTTCGGGTGGTCCAGGAAGCCCGATCGCAGGGCCGCCCACCTCAGGGTGATCGAAGCCCTCTCCACTCTCGGTATCTCATCGGTCATCTGCAAGACCAATGGCCAGGAACTGGGGCCGAGACGCAGGAGGATTGATATTTGGTGGGGCGGGCTCCAGAACAACGGCGACATGCTGGTGCTGTTCGCCCACCTCATCTCACTCAACGCCGAGTGGCGCGACGCCGTCATCACCGTCAAGAGCATCGCCACCACCGAGATGATGCTCGAGCGCAACCGGATGCTTCTGGAGAGCATCATCGCGTCGGCCAGGATCAGGGCGCACACCGAGGTTCTGCTCAAGGCAGAGGGAGTCTCCGTCATCGACGTCATCAGCGAGCGATCGAGCAGCGCCGACGTCGTCCTGATGGGCCTGCGAGCCGTCAAGCCCGGCGACGAGGCCGAGTACTCGCGCCGGCTCGAGGATCTCGTTGCAGCCCTGCCGTCGGTCCTGTTCGTCAGGTCGGCGGGTGAGTTCCGCGGCCGCCTCCTTGGCGACGACACCGGCGAGATCGCCAGGATCCAGCCGGGGAACTGATCGGCCGGTCGGCGGCCCCGACGCGACGGAACCCCGGGGTCTCCGGGGCTCCGCTGGGCGGGAGGAATGCGCCCTCAGTCTGCGTAGGGGTCGTCCGGCATCCCGTCGTCGACCGGCGTGACGGCTTCACGCTTGCGGCTGAAGCCCGATGCGATCAGCGCCATCCCGGCAACGAGGAGGATTACCGGCCATCCCCACCGGGTGTTCGAGGCGAAAAGGGCGTCGTCGGTGATGAGCACGATCGTCGCTGCACCGGTGAAAACCACGCCGAAGAATGCGGAAATCGGGTCGAATCGATGTCGCTCCATGATTACTCCTCTCAGCCCGTGCCGGTTTCGGTCCGGACCACGTCCACTTGCCCGAACCCGACGTCGAGGTCCAGGACGATCGTGCTCGAGCCCTCGATGTATCTGCTCTGGCTCACATTGACTCCGTCGTCCGTCGAACCGAACATGGCTATCTGTCCGAACCCGACATGCGTCCGCACGTCGAGGCCGACGCCGGTCGGCACGTTCACGAGCAGACGGCCGGCGCCAACGCTCCCCTCGATGGTCACGACCTCGCCGTCGACGAGATCGAGACCGCGCAGGTCGATGGTCAGTTCTCCGGCGGCCAGGCGGTAGGGGCTATCGATCGCTGAGACTCCGTCGGGAGCGTGGCTGCGATCGCCGAACCCACCGGTGAACGGTGCCGTCACTGCCGCTGAGGCGATGAGAAACGGCATGAGCACCAGGCCGGCGACGATCAGCCCGCGGGAGCGGCCGACGAAGATTCCGACGAGCAGGCCGAGGCCGATCACGAGGACGCCCGCCCCGAGGTAATGACTCAGTTCGGGAGACGTCACGCCGGTGGCATCGAGCAAGGCCATGATCCCGACAGTCACGAATGCCGTGCCCATCGTGATTCGCCCCAGCATCGACTTGCCACGCCGTGTCCTTCTGGATCGGGTGGGCTTCCCGGCCGCTGCCGCCGGAGCGACGATCTCCGCCGCCACCGGAACCGGGGCATCATCCTCCACGGCCGTGCTCGCATCTGCGGCCGGGTCGCTATCCACATTCGGGCTCGCCTGCTCCGGGGTGGGCGCCGGATCGGACGAAGACGCCGACGAAGCACCACCGCCGGTCGCCGCCGGCGAACCGGGCAGAGTGCCGCGATACAGCAGCACTCCCAGCACGAGCAGGGCCACGGCCCATGCCAGTCCGGCAGACACGATGTGGGTTGCGGTTGCGATCCACACGGCGGCTATCAGGATCAACCCGACGCCGATCCAGGTGGATGATCCCCTGAGATCTCCGAGCCATTCCTCGGCGAGTGACTCATCCGAGCCCTCTTCGGGCAGCAACGCCCAGCCGGCTGCGTACAGCAGCAGACCGGCGCCGCCGACGGCGACCAGGATGATGCCGATGATCCGGACGAGCCATGGGTCGACGTTGAAGTGCCGGGCGATTCCGCTTGCCACGCCGGCCACGATCCGATCGTCGCGCGGTCGGACGATCGTTCGCGATCCATTCGGGCCGGCCACGGTTCCCTCCGGGGGTGTGGGGTCTGTTGTGGTGTCATTCATCATGCCCTCAGCGTGCCGCGACGGCGAACCGGGCACAATCGGGTATCACCCTGCCCGTACCCTGACCGACCCCGAGCCATCTCAGGGTGATCCCCGATTGCCCAAGGGTGGGACTGTCTGACATCATCGGGTCGTGGCAACACGAATGACAGACACGACGCCGGAGCAGTCCGACAGCGATCGCGACCCGGCACGCCGTCTTCGCGTCGAGCGGTCGGAGGCAGACAAGGTCGTCTCCGGGGTGGCCGCCGGAATCGCCGCCCGCCTCGGAGTCCCTGCGGATCTCATGCGAGCGGCCTTCGTCACCCTCTCATTCGCAGGGGGAGTGGGCGTCGTCGCCTATGGCATTGCATGGGCGCTGTCCGTCCCGGGGGACGGAACGCCTGCGGACGACTGCATAGGCCTCCGGCGCCAGGCCGGCCTGGGACTCGCGTTGTTGGGGATTCTCCTGGGCTTGAGGGAGATCGACCTCTGGTTCGGTGACGAGGTCGTGTGGCCGGTGGCGTTCATCTCGTTCGGCATCGCTGCCATGTGGTCGCGCCGTCCGGCGGGACGACGGGAGTTGTTTGCAGCCTCCGGTGATGAAGGGCCGCCCATGATCAGGCTGATCATCGGAGCGGCCCTGGTCATCGGGGGATCGGCTCTCTTCCTGTCGACAGTCGACGCTCTCGAGTCCTTGGGAGCAGTCGTCCTGGCGATCGCCATCACCGGAGCGGGCGTCGCCCTGGTCTTCGGACCGTGGATCTGGAGGCTCGGCACCGATCTGGCCACGGAGCGCCGCGAGCGAATCCGCTCCGAGGAGCGAGCCGAGATGGCTGCCCATCTCCACGACAGCGTGCTGCAGACCCTCAGCCTCATCCAGCGAACCGACGACCCGCGCGAGATGGTGGTGCTGGCCAGGGCTCAGGAGCGAGAACTGCGGTCGTGGCTCTTCGACGGCCCATCGAGGGGCGAAGGCCGGCTCCGATCGGTGCTGCAATCGGCGGCGTATCGGGTGGAAGCAGATCACCGCATCCCGGTGGAGGTGGTCGCCACGGGCGACGATCCTGTCATGGACGACGCGCTCAGCGCCCTCGTCCAGGCCGCAGGAGAGGCCATGACCAATGCCGCCAGGCACTCCGGCGTCGGATCCATCTCCCTGTACGTCGAGGCCGGCTCGCAAT
>JABMPV010000080.1 GCA_013202595.1 bacterium | reverse complement strand
TCCTCGGTAGGGCCGTGGCCGAGGCGCTCGGCGACCGCTCCGGAATCGCTCGCTTCGGTGACGCTGCCGTGCCGATGGACGAGGCGATCGCCCGGGCCGCGGTGGATGCGGGTGGAAGGCCCTACCCGGTCATCGATCTCCCCTTCACAACCGATCGGATCGGCACGCTCACCACCCAGAACATCCCGCATCTGCTCGAGGCGTTTGCCCGCGAAGCCGGATTCACACTGCACCTTTCGGCGACCGGAGAGAACGACCACCACATTGCCGAGGCAGCCATCAAGGCTCTGGCCAGGGCGCTGCGAGCCGCAGTCGCACTCGATCCCGGGCGCATCGGGATCCCGTCGACCAAGGGTTCGGCATCGTGACTCCGCTGAGACTGGCCCTGGTCGACCACGGTGCCGGCAACCTCGTGTCGATCGGCCGCGGTCTGGAGTCCGTCGGGGCAACCATCTCGACCGCCACACATCCCGATCAGCTGGCCATGGCCGATGGCATCGTCCTCCCCGGTGTCGGCAGCGCAGGCGCGACATTCGATCGCCTGCAGGCAGGCGACTTCGTCGAAGCGCTTCGGGACGACACCCGACCGCTGCTGGGCATCTGCGTGGGCCTCCAATTGCTGTTCGATGGCTCCGAGGAAGGCGCCGCCGGAGGCCTCGGCCTCATCCCCGGCTCGGTCGAACGGCTTTCAGGCACGCCCCGACTCCCCCACATCGGGTGGAACGACATCACGATCACCGGGAACGACCCCCTGTTCGCAGGCATCGACACCGGCGAGGTCTTCTACTTCGTCCACTCGTATGCGCCGGTCCCGACCGACTCCGGCAGTGTGCTGGCCACGACGTCCTACGGCAGGGAGTTCGCCGTCGCGGCCCGCAGCGGTCGTGCGGTCGGCGTGCAATTCCACCCCGAGCGCAGCGGAGCGGCCGGACTGCGGTTGCTCGGCAACTTCGCCGCTGAGTGCAGGGAGGCCCGCCGTGCTGCGTAGCCGGGTGATCCCCTGCCTCGACGTCACGGGCGGCCGTGTCGTGAAAGGCGTCAACTTCGTGGATCTGATCGATGAGGGAGACCCCGTCGAACTAGCAGCTCGATATGCGGTCGAAGGAGCCGACGAGATCGTCTTCCTCGACATCGGCGCCACCCCCGAAGGCCGCGACACCATGCTCGATGTGGTGCGGCGCACCGCGGAGACCGTCTTCGTCCCGCTGACAGTGGGTGGCGGCATCCGATCGGTGGACGACATGCGTGCCACGCTGCGAGCCGGTGCAGACAAGGTTTCGGTGAACTCGGCCGCCGTCCGCGATCCCGATCTCATCCGGCGGTGTGCCGCGGTCTTCGGAAATCAGTGCGTCGTCCTCGCGATAGATGCCCGGCGTGCCGGCGACGGCTGGGAAGTGGTCGTGGATGGCGGCCGCACCCCAACGGGTCGAGACGCCGTAGGGTGGGCTCAGGAGGCCGTCGGCCTCGGTGCCGGCGAGATCCTCCTCACATCGATGGATCGCGATGGCACAAAGGACGGTTTCGACATCGGCCTGCTCAGGGCCGTCGGGGATTCCGTGCCCGTGCCGATCATCGCCTCGGGTGGTGCAGGGACGGCCGAGCACTGCGCAGAGGCGGCGTCCGCCGGCAGGGCCGACGCAGTGCTGGCCGCGTCCATCTTCCATCGGCGTGAGATCGAGATCGCCGAGGTGAAACGAGTCATGGCCCTCGCAGGAGTGCCCGTTCGGAAGGTGGCGTCGTGAGTGAGCGACCGCTGGTCCCCGTAGTCGCCCAGGACGTCCGAACTGGAAGGATCTTGATGCTCGCCTGGGCCGACCTCGAGGCGCTGGAGGCGACTCGCCGAACGGGCGAGGCGCACTTCTGGAGTCGGAGTCGCAACGAGTTGTGGCGCAAAGGCGCCACGAGTGGCAACACCATGGCGGTGCTCAAGGTCCGTACCGATTGCGACACCGACGCCATCGTCTACGAGGTGGTCGCTGCCGGGCCGGCGTGTCACACAGGCAAGGAGTCGTGTTTCTCGGAGTCGGACGACGCACCTGCTGAGGGTTTCGCAGCCCTCGAGAGCCTGTGGGCCACCATCACCTCCCGCGCCAGGGAGCGGCCGCCCGGGTCTTACACGACCACCC
>JABMPV010000079.1 GCA_013202595.1 bacterium | reverse complement strand
GTGTAGCACCCGATGTCGGAGGTCACGACCGATTGGTCGAACTCCGCGATCACCTTGTTGACGGCCGCGTAGGAGTCGCCGTGCGGACAGCCCCTGCACAATTGCGGTGGGCGTCCCGGAAGGTCGAAGAGGTCGATGGACACCCGATTCCTGGGCGCCAGACCGAGTGCAGTCCTCACCGTGTCGGGTGACGACTCGCCATCCTCGGGAACCTCGCCGCTCATCCGGCCTTCCACCGTCCACCTGTGAGGGAGCACGCCGCGGACCATTCGCTCGACGAAGGGATATCCCTCTTCCAGGACCAGCACCCGATCGACCCGATCCGCCAGTTCCCTGATGGCATCCGCCGGTGCCGGGTAGGCGCCGACGTGCAGGTGGGACGGGGTGAAGTCGAGCTCGGGGAGGATCTCCATGTAGTGGTTGCGGGCCAGGCCGGTGGTGATGACACCGAGGCCGCGATCGCCTTCGGACCGATGCAGGAACGAGTGGGGCGATGCTGCCGCCCACTCCCGCAGTACCGGCTGCAGGTCGAGCAGTTCGCGCCACAGGCGGCGTGCGTTGCCGGGCAGCAGCGTCCAATCCCTGTGATCTGCCGGCTTGCGCAGCGGCTGTTGGCCGATCGGTGGAGCAGAGATGACCGGGGCCCGCCCGTGGCACAGGCGGGTGACCAGACGAAGGAGCACCGGCACCCCGAACCGCTCGGAGACGTCGAACGCCTCCCTGGTCATCTCGTACGCCTCCTGCTGGTCGGCCGGTTCGAGGCAGGGGATGCGAGAGAAATCGGCGAGGACCCTGCTGTCCTGCTCGTTCTGGGACGAGTGCATGCCCGGGTCATCAGCGACGGCAACCACCAGGCCTCCGCCGATTGCCACCAGAGCCGAGTTGACGAACGGATCCGCAGCGACGTTCAGCCCCACGTGCTTCATCGACACCAGCACCCGCCTGCCCATCATCGACACACCGAGCGCCGCCTCATACGCCGTCTTCTCGTTGGCCGACCAGTGGGCGACGACGTCGTCCGGGGCGATGTGCTGCAGATGCTCGAAGATCTCGGTCGAGGGCGTGCCGGGATATGAGTAGGCGGCGGTTATCCCTGCGTCGATAGCCCCCCGGGCCACGGCCTCGTCACCGAGGAGGACCGGAGCGCGCTCGTCTGTGGTCACACCCCAACGGTACGTGTGCGGGAACGCCGCCGCCGGGGTCTTCCGGCCCTCCCGGGTCGCCGGAGGGCCGTCGTGTGCGCGCAACTCGCCAGTCGTGCCAGGGTTGGGGCATGGAGGAAAGCCCGGACCGCGGTCGCCTCGCAGCCGCACTGCTCTCGGCCCTGATTCCGGGCGCCGGACAGTGGTGGCTGGGATACCGGGTCAGAGGTGTCGTCCTGGCCATCCCCTCGGTGGTGGGATTGACCGCGGCAGCACTGCTCGCCGGGCGCGGCACCATCGCAGCACTGGAGATCGCCGTCCAACCGGGGTGGCTGTGGGCGATCGTCGCCGTGAACGCCGTGGCCGCCGGAATCAGGATCGCAGCGGTCGTCGACGCCTGGCGCCTGGGTGCTCGGCCGGCGACCACAGGGGTGAGACCGCTGAGGCTCTCGGTGCCGGCGCTCATCGTCCTCGGCGTCCTGCTGATCCCCCATGCGATCGTCCACGGGTACGCGGTCGATGCCATCGACGTGCTCGAGACCGTGTTCGACCCCGAAGTGGCCCCCCTGGCCGAACGCGAAGCCGAGTTGCTCGCCGGGGGTGTCAGGGAGATCGACCTCGGACCCGTGATCGTCGAGGAGACCACCACGACAACCGGAAGCACCTCGACGCTCGCAGCGTCTCCGACCACGACGGTCGGGCCGATCACCACGACCACCACCGAGCCGATCGCTCCCCACCTGACGACACCGACGACATCGCCCGAGGCGGCGCTGGCCGCAGCGCTGGGCGAGGACCGCATCACCATCCTGCTCGCGGGCGGCGACTTCGGCCCGGGGCGCAGCGATCTGCGCACCGACGTGATGATGGTGGCAACCCTCGATCTTCAGACGGGCCGTTCAGCGCTCATCAGTGTCTCCCGCGCGCTCACCCGGGTGCCCCTCCCCGCCGCGTGGTCCCGCTACAACACCATGCAGCAGGTACAGGATTGGCACGAAGGACGCGAGCACGACGAGTTGGTCGAGGAGGCGTTGGCCGCCGGACAGGAACCACCGGAACGCCAACCGACGGTCCCCTGCGACTGCTTCTTCGACCGGATCAACTACCTGCACGTGCTCGCCGCCAATTGGGTGCGCACGTTCCCCGACGCACCGGATCCCGGCATGGAGGCGCTGCGCCAAGCGCTCGAGGTGTTCCTGGGGATCCCGATCGACTATTACGTGCTCGTGGATTTCGCCGGGTTCGTCGACCTGGTGGATGCGATCGGCGGCGTGACCGTCAACACGACGGAAACCATGGACATCGCCTTCTCCCCTGCAAAGGAGGGCGAGGACCCCATCTCGATCGAGATCACCCCCGGCACCCACCTTCTGGATGGGCGCACCGCACTGGCGTACGTGCGCAACAGGACCGGGTCGTCGGACACGACGCGCATGCTGCGCCAGCGGTGCATGCTGCGTGATGTCGCGGCTGCACTGGACCCTGCCACGATCCTCACGCGATTTCCCCGCATTCTCGCCGCAGTGAGATCGTCCACCACCAGCACCGTCCCGCTGGAATTCCTGCCGAAGATCATCGAGGCCGTCGGCCGCCTCGGCAATGGTGAGATCGCCACCCTGGCGATCACCCACTCGACGGGTGAGGTCAACTACATGAACCTGCCGATTGCCAGCGCCCCGCGAGCGAGAGCCGCGGTGGCAGACCTCCTGGCCCGGGTCTCCGCAGGAGAGCCGTCAGGCGGCACTTCCGAGTGCGGATGACCGTCCCGGACGCTCCCAATCGCCCGGGACACAATGCCCTATCCAACTGCCCCCCGCCCGCGTCATCCTGTGAACACATCGACCCTCAGGAGGCTGATCTGTGAGTGACGGCACCTTCCTCATCCTCGGCGGCGGAGGACTGGTCGGCTACCAGGTGGCACATCGCATCGCCACCGATCTGGATCCGCGACGGATCGTCATTGCTTCCCTCACCGAACCGGAAGTGACCAGGGCCGTCGACGGCCTCCGGGAACTAGCGCCGGATGGCGTCGAGATCGTCGGCGAGTGGGGGGATGTCTTCGTCCGCAACGAGTTCGCCGAGATCCCCAGGATCGACCTGCTGGAGGACGACGACTGCAGGGAGGCGCTGTTCGACGACCTCCTCGGCCCCTTCGACGCTGCGTATCGCAGATCCCGCCTCGCCCGTCTCATCGACCAGTACCGGCCGGAAGTCGTCGTCGATGCAGTGAATACCGCAACGGCCATCTCCTATCAGGACGCCCACACATCGGCGATCCTGGCGGAGCGTGACATCGAGGCGTTGATCGCCGGGCGCGAGGTTCCACCGCCCGTCATCGCCCACGACGTCGAGACACTGATCCTGTCTCTCTCGGTCCCGCAACTGATCCGCCACGTCCTCGTGCTCGAGCGGGCCCTGCGCGAGTCCGGTACCCGCATGTACCTCAAGATCGGCACGACGGGCACAGGGGGGATGGGCCTCAACATCCCCTACACCCACAGCGAGGACAAGCCGTCCGCAAAGTTGATGACCAAGACCGCCGTGGCGTTCGCCCATACCGGCCTCCTGTTCCTCATGGCCAGGACACCGGGAGGGCCGATCGTCAAGGAGATCAAGCCCGGAGCGCTGATCGGATATGCCGACGTGGCCACGCGGGTCGTCCGCCAGCGCGGCACCGCCCTGCAACTCCACAGGGCGCGCGAGGATTCCTTGCATCAGACCCTGTCGCTCAGGGCGGATGCCTCAGAATTCGGGCTCATCGGCGATCTCGTCCTGCCCATCGTGGACACGGGAGAGAACGGACTGTTCACCAAGGGTGAGTTCGAGGCCATCACGGCACCCGGTCAGATGGAGTTCGTCACGCCGGAGGAGATCGCCCACCTCTGCACCGAGGAGATCCGCGGGGCGCAGACCGGCCGCGATGTGATCGCCGGCATTGACGCCACCATCCTGGCACCCTCATACCGGGGCGGTTTCCTCAGAGGCAGGGCGCTTCAGGATCTCGAGGCCCTCGAGGCGGAGTCGGGCGCCCGCAGTGTCGCCCTCGGGATGCTCGGACCGCCGGAGCTTTCGAAGGTGCTGTGGGAGGCGGAGTTGCTGAGCCTGTGCTACGAGACGATCCCTGCAGTGCTGGAGGCATCACCCGATGAAATCTCCAAGAGCGTCACGGCCCTGCTCGAGGATCGATCGGATCTGCGAGACATGGTCGTGTCGATCGGAACGCCGATCCTCATGCCGGATGGAATGACGCTGCTGCGCGGCCCGCTCATCAGGATCCCCGAGATTCCCGGCGAGACCGAACTCGACCTGACCGGGGACGATCGCGACCGCTGGGCGGCCAAGGGATGGGTCGACCTCCGGTCCGGCAACATGGAGCGCTGGCAACTCCGGATGAAGGCGATGCGGGCGTCGCGCCCGGGAAGGGCCCAGCCCGGATCTGCAGGCGTGACTCCTGAATCCACGATCGCAGAGCGCATCGACCCCGGCGCTACTGCCGCATGGATCCTCAAGCATGAGATGGATGGTTGGCGCACCAAGTAGATGCGCGATCCAGTACCGCGGTGTGATGCCGCCGTCGTAGGCTGACCAGATGACGAAGGGACCAGCGCAGCCGCCCGCAGCACCCATGGTCAGGGCCGCCGGGCTCACCAGGTCCTACCGGCGCGCACAGGGATCAACCGTGGCGGCACTACGCGGCATCGACCTGACGGTGGATGCCGGCGAGATGCTGGCAGTGGTCGGGCCATCGGGTGGAGGCAAGTCGACCCTGTTGAATCTGATCGGTGGCCTGGACCGCCCCGACTCGGGCAGCCTCGAGGTGGCAGGCACAGATCTCATGGCGTCATCCCAGGCCGACCTGGACAGGTTTCGCCGCCACCACGTCGGATTCGTGTTTCAGTTCTTCAACCTCCTCGAAGCGGCCGACGCCCGAGACAACGTTGCCTTCGCACTCCTGGCCAGGGGATTGGCGTGGGCCGATGCACGGATGGCTGCCACCGATCTCCTCGGATCCGTGGGCCTCGCCGACAGGGCCGACCATCGCCCGTCCGAGATGAGCGGAGGAGAGCAGCAGCGCGTCGCCATCGCCAGGGCAATCGCAGGAGATCCCGATCTGCTGATCGCCGACGAGCCAACAGGTGACGTCGACGGCCCGACAACCGACACGCTCATGGACCTGCTGTGCGGGCTCAACCACGACCTCGGGATCACGGTGATCGTCGCAACCCACGACCTGTCTGTGGCCGGAAGGGCCGACCGGATCTGCGAGGTCCGGGACGGGTCGATAGCCGAGCGCTGATGACCGCCATCCGGATCGCACTCGCCGACCTCGCAGCCGACATGCGGCGGAGCGCGCTGACCGTGGTCTCGATCATCCCGATCGTCGCCGCCTACCTGGTGCTGCTCGGGGTGGCGGCCGGCCTCGTCGGAGACCAGGCACCGGTCGCATCGTCGAACATCATCCTGGTCTCACCCGATGCTCTCGACCCGTCGGCGGGGCGCCTCGATCCGGCGGTGCTCGACCTCGTCCCCGAGATCGGTGGCACCGATGTCGCCGTCTACGGCCCGGCCATCTTCCGCACGATCAAGGTGGATGATCGGATCATCCAGTTGCGAGCGGCCGACCCCTCTGAATGGGAAGACCTCTACCGGGTAACGGTGCTCGAGGGAGCGCTCCCGAGGCCGGGGGCCGATGAGGTAGCGATCACCGAGGGAGTGGAGATCGCCACCGGGTGGCGGATCGGGTCGACAGTCGAGATCTACGGGTCCCGATTCACCGTCTCTGCCCTGGTCCGGGCTTCGGGGACCCGCTTCGTGTCTGTGTGGATGTCGTTCGATCGGGCAGATCGGCTGTTCGAGGGTGCGATCGGGTTTCAGATCGTGGCCATCCGACCGGTGCCGGGTGCGGACACCGCCGGTTTGCTGGAGCGATTCGAGGCAGCAGCAGGAAATCAATACGCAGCCTTCTTCGAACTCGACCTGGCTGAACGCCAGACCGCTCTGAATGAGGTCGCCGCGAGAATCTCGGTGATCTCCACCGTCGTCGGGATGGCGGCACTCGCGTTCGCAGGGTTCAATCTCACCGCGCTCACACTTGCCGAGCGACGCCGCGATATCGCCATCGTGAGGGCCATGGGCTTCCGCAGGGCAGAGATCGGTGCCGTCACCGCCATCCGGTCGATCGTCTTGTCGCTGATCGCATTCGTGATCGGCGGTCTGGCAGCCTGGGCACTGATATCGATCGTCGGTCCCACCACGCTGCGAGCGAACGTCATCCAGGTCGGCATCCCGCTTCGGGCATGGCTCCTGGGCGCGGCCATCAGCATTGCGACCCCGGCGCTCGGCGCACAGGTAGCGCTCTCCAGAACGGCGAAGGCCCCGATCCGCGGTCTTCTGGAGTCAGCGTGATCGCCGTCCTGCGCCTCGCGCTCGCCGACGCCGTCGCCCGCAGGGCACTCATCCTGGGAGCGGCGCTCCTGGTCGCAGCCCCGGTCACCGGGTTCCTGCTGCTCGACGGCCTCACCAGAACCGTCGACGAGTCCTTCACCATCGTCTCCGAGACCGACCTGATCGTTCAGGAGACGAACAGTGTCGGTGAGTTCCTGGGAAGCCGCATTCCCGACTCGATCGCCGACGATCTGCTGGAACTCGGCGTCTCCTTCGCAATACCCGAAATCCACACGGTCACCGGCACGGCACCCGACACGGCGGTGCTCCTACGAGGCGTCGATCCCCTGCGGTATCGGTCGATCAGCACATTCGAGATGGTGAGTGGCGCGGCACTCTCTCCCGACGATCCGACGCGATCGGCCATGGTCGGCGTAGACCTGGCGGCATCCAGGGGGCTGTCGGTGGGTGATCAGATCGCCATCAGAGGCAGGCCTTTCGACATCATCGGCCTCTTCGAGGTGGGCACCTACTCCGACCACGAGGCCTGGGTGACCATCTCCGATGCGCGCGAGATACTTGGATGGGATGCCGAAGTGTCGCTCTTCGTGATCCCTGCCGGCGGTCCGCTCAGCGAGGGAGACACACTGCCGGGTTCACTGACCGTCGTCGCTCGCGGGGCGTTTGCCGAGATCAACGACGAATGGGATCCCATCATCGGTCTCACCCGCCTGGCTGCGATCTCGCTGGCCGTGGCCGCTTCCATCGTCCTGGCTGCCGTGCTGTGGCGGATGGCCTGGCTGAGACGGAGGGACCTCGCAGTCCTGCGGGCCGTCGGCATGAACCGTTGGGTGTCAGCTGCATTCCTCTCCATCCAGGCGGCCGCCGTAGCCGTGCCGGGCATTGCCATCGGGGTGGGAGCGGCACTGTTGGCAGGCAGGTTCGTGGTGATCGAGTCGTTTGGAATCCAGGGTCACCCCGAATTCGACCTCATCGTTATCCTGCGCTCAATGGCAGTGGCACTGTCGATCGTCGTCGCGGCTCTTGCGGCGGCCACGGCTCGAGCCATTCGCGCCCGCCCTGCAGCTTTGTTGAGACGCTGGTGAGGAGAATCCGATGACCAAGGCCCGATACCCCGCTCTGCTGCTGACCATTGTGCTGATCGCCGCAGCGTGCTCCGGTGACGGGGGCACATCCCCCTTCGGGGATTCAGGCACGGCAGCCACGACATCGACCACCTCGGGCGGCGGATCCACGACTGGTGGGAGCACCGCCACGACCAGCGCGTCCGGTGGTGAGAGCACCACGATCACGACCGCGGCCACGACTGGCACCACATCGGCCGGGCAGACCGGGGCCACGACCACCACGGTCGTATCGGTGCCGAGCGCCGGCGGCCAGCCTCGCCCGCTTCCGATCATGGAGGGCCTCGCGACGTTCGATTCGTACGAGTGGGTCATGCGAGTCATCACCGTCGGACCGACTGCAGACGAGTTCACAGACCTGACCACCACGCTGTACGCCGACCGGGATGCCGACGTTCGTCGCACCGTCATCAGTTCCACCCAGGACGGACCAGATTTCGACGGCCCCGAGACATCGGTTCAGGAGACGTGGCAGGACCGGGGCGTATGCAGCTACGACGGCTTCGAGTACACCTTCGAGACGGTCTCCGCTCAGCAGCGCGAGATTCTCGATGCTGCGACGTCACTGTTCGACATCCAGGTGGTCCCCGACTCCGGAACCGAAGTGGGACCCGAGATGATCGCTGGAATCCCCGCAACCCACTATCGATACACGATCTCTGGCCTCGGCAAGGACTCGGGCGCTCTGGCCACCGAGAACCAGGTCGACTACTGGATGGCCGACGACACCGGGGCGCTGCTCAAGTACTCGGTGATCGCCGAGACCCGGAGCGGTCCGACCAGCGACCCTACGGCCGAGATCTACAGGGTCGAAGCGGCTGCGGAGCTCACGGTGGCCAATGGCCCGGTCGACACGACGTTCCCGCCGGAGTGTGAGGCGCTGCGGCCCCCAGACACCAACGGTACGACCACCACAGCCGAGGCCGGGTCACGAATCGTCGTCCGCATCGGCGGCGAATCCACGGGCGTGCTGTCGGCCGATCCCGTCTGCACAGCCACCGGCGGCGCAGCCAATCAGGAGATCACCGCCTTCGCCGACGGTCGCATCGACGGCACGCGCTATCGCGTGACGGTCGTCGCCCCGGGAGTCGCAGGCAACGGTGAGGTGTCCGGATCGTTTGAGATGATGATCGGTGCCGGCGACAACCGCGCCGACTCATCGGGTACCGCTCCGGTCACCGTCGCATTCCTGGACGGAGGCCTGGTGTCGCTCGACTTCAACGCACCTCTGGATGACGCCGCCGTCCGCACCCGGATCGTCGGGACGATCACCTGCGCCGCCGGCTAGTGCTCTGGCCAGGAACGTTGGCGATGTTCAGGGCGAGGCAGGGGCGTCATCCGGCAAGGACGCAGGACGTGGACGCACTTCACCGTGCGTCGAGGACGAGGACACAGCCGGGGGCGTCAT